>JBDTTN010000108.1:0-7590 GCA_039930625.1 Gemmatimonadota bacterium
ATCCGCAGCAGGAATACATCCAGATCAACACCAAGGACATCCTGTTCATCTGCGGTGGCGCGTTCGATGGGCTCGAGAAGATCATCGAGACCCGGACCGGTCGGCAGCAGATCGGGTTCGCGCAGGAGAAGAAGGACGGGAAGCAGTTCGACAAGAAGAACCCGTTCGCCGAGGTGGAGCCGGACGACCTGCTGCGCTTCGGACTGATCCCCGAACTGGTGGGCCGCCTGCCGGTGGCGGTGGCGCTCGAGGCGCTGGACGAGGAGTCGCTCATGCGCATCCTGGTCGAGCCCAAGAACGCGCTCACCAAGCAGTACAAGAAGCTCTTCGACATGGAGAACGTCGGGCTCACCTTCGACCCGGAGTCGCTCCGCGCGGTGGCCGCCAAGGCGCTCAAGCGCGGGACCGGCGCCCGCGGGCTCCGCGCCATCCTCGAAGGGATCATGACCGACATCATGTTCGACCTGCCCGCCCGGGATGATGTGCGGGAAGTGGTGATCACCAAGGAGTGCGTCACCGACGACCACCCACCGCTTGTCGTCACCGAGCGGGCGAGGCAGAAGCGGGAAGCATGAGCGCCCGGAAGGTCGCGGGTGGTGACCCGGGGCGGAGCGAGACGGCTCCGCCCTTTTTTCCGCCCGCCGTCGAGAGCAAGGCCCCGTTCGGACTCCTGCCGGTCACCTTTATCGGCAGCTTCCCCGACGCCACCCGCCGCCTGGAGCCGCGCCGCCCCGAGATCATACTGTTGGGCCGGTCGAACGTGGGAAAGTCGAGCCTGATCAACGCGCTCTTCGGGCGCCCCCTCGCCCGGGTCAGCAACACGCCCGGCCGCACTGCCCTCCTCAACGCCTTTCAACTGCCCGAGTTCTACCTGCTCGATGTACCGGGCTACGGCTTTGCGCAGGTGGACGCCAAGGAGAAGCAGCGCTACAAGGGTCTGGTGCAGGGGTTGCTGGTGCGCCGCACGACCATCACCGGCGTCCTCTGGTTGCTGGATCTGCGACACGATCCCAGCGCCGACGATCGCTCCTACGGTGAGTTGCTCGCCGAGCGCGGGCTCCCGGTGCTGGTGGCGCTCACCAAAGCGGACAAGCTGCCCTTCGGGCAGCGGCAGAAGCGATTTCGCGAACTGAGCGCCATCCTCGGCATGCCGGAGGAACAGATTCAGCTCACCAGCAGTACGACGGGAGAAGGGATGCAGGAACTGGCCGCGAGCCTGCTCGCGCTCGCCACCACGCAGGAGGCAGAGGGATGATGCGAAAGCCGATGGGAGTGCTCGCCGCCCTGATGCTGTGCGCCGGCGGCGCGGCGGCACAGAATTCGACCGAGGGGCCTGACCTTCCGCCCGTCGGATTCGGCAGGCTGAATCAGGAGCAGCTGAGCGTCCAGTTCGTCAGCGGCGACATCCAGGTCCGTTTCCTTCCACTGGACGAGCGCGTGCTCCGCCTGCTGGCCAATGACGGCTACGCGTCGCTGCACGGATTGGTGGACTCGCGGAAGGCTTCGCTCGACTCGGCCGCCGCCGCCGCGGGGCTCTCCAGCCCGGGGCTCGCGCTGGTCTCGTTCTTCGCCCTGCGCGCTGACGCGCGCTACGACCCGGAGAACCTGAGCCTGTTCTACCGGAGCCAGTTCTACCGGCCGGCTGCGATCGTGCCTATCACGGCGAACTTCAGCAACCGGCAGCTCCCGGTGCGAAGACAGGCATCGGCGATCTACATGTTCGAACTGCCGATCCCGGTCTACGACCAGTTCGATCTGGCCTATGAGACGGTGCAGTCGACTGGCTGGAAAGACATCCTCTCTCGTCTGGATCGGGAGCGTTCCTGGGTCACCAGCCGGGCACAGGCGGCGCGACAGGACACCTCGGCCAGCCGACCCTGACCGTTTGTGGGCCCTGCATCATCAGTCCGCCCCCTCGCCGCCACCGCGGTGAGGGGGCGTTTCACGCCCGACGGTCCAGTGCTGCAGCGTGCCGGGAAGTGCGGTACCGGCCACGAGGACAGCCGTCGAGAGGGCGTCCGCCTCCAGTCCGGTTCGGGCCCAGACCGTCGCCTGGATGCGGCGCTCCTCGGGCACGCCCAGGTGCGGATCCATGACGTGTCCGATCAGCCGGGCGCCTAACCGGACCACGGAGACGGTGTTGGCACTGGTGGCGAGCGCCTGGTCCCGCAGAAGTGCCGTGCTCAGCACGGCGCCGGGAGCACGGGGATCGACAATATCGATCGGCCACGCCGGGGCGCCGGGGGGCGAACCGATTGCGAGGAGATCCCCGCTCACGTCGAGCAGGGCGGCGGAGACGCCGCGCTCCCTGAGGAGCCGCCCCGCGCGATCGAGCCCGTACCCCACTGCGATCCCGCCGAAGTCGAGGCGGGTGTGGGCCGCCGGTAGCCGGACCCGATCCCCCCGCAGCTCGATCACCGCATTCCGCACCGCCGCGCCTGCCTCGGCCAGTTCCTTTTCGCCCGGGACCGCCTGGCGCCACTCCCGGAATCCCCACACCCGCATCAGCGGCTCAACGGCAACATTGAATCCACCGCCGCTCACCCGCCGAAAACGATCGGCCGCCTCCAGCACCGCCAGCAGATCTGCGTCGGCCTTGAACCACCCGCGACCTGCCTGACGATTGAGTTCCGCGAGGTCGCTCGATTCCTCGAACACCGAGAGCCGCGCCTCGATACGCCGCAGCTCCGCGAAGACCGCCTGCGCCGCTTCATATCCCGCCATCTCGGACTCGTGGAACAGCCTCAGGTGCACCGGCTGGCCCATCGCCCAGGACCAGCGCTCGATCAGGCGCAGCTCCCGTGACGGGCGGAATCGGGGGAACGCCACGAGTCCCACGCCAGCCGCGAGGAATTCCCGGCGCCTCATGGAAGGTCGCTCCAGCCCAGTTCGCGGAGAACCAGTGCGGCCTGGATATAGAACGTCGCCGCCATGAGGCCGCTGGACAGCTCCAGCAGGATGCTGAAGCGCGGGTCCACATAGCGCATGAGCCACATCGACGTGAAGGACACGAGCAGGGCGACGAATGGCTCGACCGCGAGCCGGCGCTTCCACCGTTCGGAGACCCGCTCGCAGAGCGCCAGCCCCACGCCGCTCAGGGCAAAGATCACTGCCATGCTCAGCAGGTGCGTGTGGGTGATCGTCAGCATCTCGGTGAAGGACTTCGGAAACTGCATCGCCCCTTCGGGGCTGTCGCTGCCTCGGTAGTGCGCCACGATGCCGGCAGGGCTCATGCGGGTGGTCTGGCGGACAAAGACGAGCGCGGTGGTGTAGCCGACGATCTGGACCAGCGTGACCCAGCGCCCTATGCCACGGAGCGCCGGCGAGAGTGCCCGCCACACAGGGAACGGCGGCGGGTTCACAGCACTCCCGCCTTCCGCCGTCCGGCCAGATCGGCCAGCATCTTCCTGATGCCGGCCGTCACCGCATTGACGCTGATCGTTGCACCGGAGATGCCGCGGATCTCGCGGCCCACCTGCATGCCGTCGCCGGGTCGCTTGCCGCGGAACTGCTTCCGCCACGACTCGTAGGCGACCTCTCCACCATACTCTTCGCGGTAGACCAGGATATCCACGTCCAGCAGTTGCAGCGCGGTGTCCACGGCAACGAGGTAGGTGATCGGCTGGTCCTTGCCCATGGCGTTCCCCACCGCGGCATAGCCGAGCAGTGCGCCGGCTTTTCGAAGCCGGATCACGACCGCGGTGTCGGCGCTGACACTGTCGATCTGGATGCCGTCTCCGAAGATCCGCTGCAGCGATGCCGCGAGCCGTCTGGGTGGCGCCGACTGGGCGACGGAGATGTGCGCGACCCCAAGCAGCGCCGCGAGGGCGAGCAGCGGAACGCGTCGCGTCAGAATTGGTAGCCCAAGCCGAGGGCGAACACTTCATCCTCCGCAGTATGTGCCCGATTGCGACGAAGCTGGTAGTCAGCCTTGAACGCCACGTTCCAGAGCGGCTTGTAGGTGAGGCCAAAGGTCGTGATGCGCCTGGCCAGGGTCAGGTCCCGAATGGTGCCGGCGGCTACCACGGCCTGGGTGTCGTAGCGTTCATAGCGCACGAAGCCGTTGAGGGCCTGGGCCGACGCCGGCGCGAGCAGGCGCAGCAGGTTGCAGGCCCCCTCAGCGTACCATCCCGCGATGCGCTTGCCGACTCCATTCCCGAACGTGCTGTTGATCCGGCCGGCGTCCCGCACGCTGAGATTCGCCGCCTCGGCCCGGAAGGCAAACGCGCCGATGTCGTAGCGGGCATCGGCAGCGAGGAGCGTGACGGGCGCGGCAAAGGTACCGGTGCCGAGGCTGGAATCGCCATTCGCGGTTCCGCCATAATAGACCGAGCCCCCGAGCTTCAGGCCGGGCCGGCTCCATTCGAGGCGCCCGGTGAGCGCGGGATTGGCGAAGCTGGCCTGGCGCCCCTCCTGGCGACCGCCGCGGATGCCTGACTCGGCATCGAAGCCGGAGGCGAGCAGCCCGTTGACGATGTAAGCACGGTACCTCAGCCCCTCGATCCCGGGGACGGCCCCCAACGCACCGATCCCGATCTCCCGCCAGGTCACCGGCAGGATGACCTCGTCGAACGAGGGCCGGCTCACCCCATTGAAGGTCGGAGGTTCGTGGGTCTCGTTGACGATTCCGATCGGCAGCAGGAAGAGACCAGCACGCAGGGTGAACGGGGCGCTGAAGCGGTAGTCCAGGTAGGCCTGCTCCAGCGCGACCTCACCGCCCGACTCACCGCCCGCGATCTTGGCGTCCTCCACCTCCAGCTCGGAGCGCAGGCTGAGCCGCTCATTGAAGTTGTGTCCGATGAACACCACGAAGCGCGCGAGGTTCACCTGCCCGGGCGAGCCGGCGGTGCTCGAGTTGGAGTAGTGCACCTCCCCATAGCCACCGATGGTAGTGCGGGCCGAGTCCGCCTGAGCGGAGAGCACCCCGGGCAGCGAGGCGGCGAGGAGGAGGAGGGCAGCAAACCGAGCGCTCATGAATTCGCCTTCAAAGACTAGTTGAGAATTGATTTCATCATGAATACTGACCAAACTATTCCCCATTAACGACCCTGTCAATCAAGATCACGTGGCGGCCCCTCAGCGACTCCGGTAAACTCCCTCCTCCCATGGCCAACACCCACTGATGGCCCCACTTGCCCGCCGCTGGGCCTCCCTGCGGGATAGCCTGCTCACCTACCTCCCGGCCGCCGCCTGGCTCCTCGCGGCGCTGGGGGTGGAGGTTCAGACCCATCCACGCCACCCACTGGCGGTCGCGCTGGCACTGGGTGGGGCGGCGCTGGGGTCACTCAGCCGAGAGCGGCGCTCCTGGCACCCTCAACTCCTGATGGCCGCTGCGATGGCGGCGGTTCTGCTCATGGCCGTCAGTGCCCGCTTCGCCTGGCTCGCTGGACTGGCGGCCCTGACTACTCTCGGCACCGTCTGGTGGCATCTGGGCGAGGCGTCGAGGCAGCTTCGCGCGCTGGATGGCGAGCGGCGAGCGCTCGCCGGGCAGGTCGACCGGCGCATCAACGAGATCTTTTCGCTCCAGGAACTCAGCTACGTGCTCGCCGAATCGCTGCAGAGCGAGCGGATCGCGGGACAGGTCGCGCGCTACGTGATGCGCTTCCTTAATGCCGAGGGAGCGGCAGTGGTGCTCGCGGGGGCGAGCGATGGGAGTCTGCTGGTCGCCACGGCGGAGGGCTCCCTGGCGCACGCTGCCGGGCAGCGCATCACCGATGCGACGCCGTCGCTGGTCATCCGCGCGAGCACCACCGAGCGCATCGAGGTCACCAACGGCACCGAGCCGGAACCGGTGTTCCTGCTCCCGGGCCACCAGGTGGTGACCGGTGCCGCGGCGCCGCTCCGAGCCCACGGCCTCACCATGGGCGTCCTTGCCGTGGCCGACCGCCGGCAGGGCGGGTTCACGGCCGAAGATCTCTGGCTCCTTTCGACCGTGGCGACGCATGTGGCGGTCGTGATGGCCAACAGTCGGCTGTTCGAAATGGTGCGGCAGGCCAAGGAGGAGTGGGAGACGGCATTCAACGCCCTGACAGAAGGGATCGCGGTGCTGGATCCGGAGGGGCACCTGACACGGGGCAACCGGGCGCTGGCACGGCTGCTGGACCTGCCGGCACCGGCGCTGATTGGTCGGCCGTTCTGGGCGATGGTTGTCGGGGATGTCGAGGGGGAGAACGGCCTGATCGGGGCGGCTCGGCGAGGTGAGCGCCCTGCGCCGCTCGCGATCCGGAGCCTGACACTGGGACGGGTGGTCAGGCTGACCGCGGCACCGGTTGCCGAGACGGCGGAACGGGTGGCCGTGGTGGTCCTGGTGGAGGATGTCACCGAGCAGCGGGCGCTCGAGACCCAGCTGATCCAGAGCGAGAAGCTCGCGGCCGTCGGTCAACTCGTCTCCGGAGTTGCGCACGAGCTGAACAACCCGCTCACCTCGATCGCCGGGCTCTCCGAGTTCCTCCAGGACCGGCCGGGGATCGCGGCGCCGGAGCGGGAACATCTGCGGGTCATCCACGAGCAGGCGGAGCGCGCGGGGCGCATCGTCCGCAACCTGCTGACCTTCGCGCGGAAGGGATCTCCCGGCGAGACCGTCGTCGATTTAAACGACGTCGTCGCGCGCACTGCCCTGCTGGTGGCGTATGAGCTCAACCTGCGCGGCATCGTGCTGGCGGAGGATCGGTGCCCCGGCGAGCTGCTGGTGCGCGGCAACCGCGACGAGTTGCAGCAGGTACTGCTCAATCTCGTCAACAATGCGGTGCACGCAGTCCGCGACCTGCCAACTGGCAGCCGTCGCGTCACCCTGCTGACCCGCGGCGAGGGCGGCCAAGCCATCATGCGGGTGCGGGATAGCGGCGCCGGCGTACCCGAGGAGCTGATTCCGGAGCTGTTCACACCCTTCTTCACTACCAAGGAGCCGGGCGAAGGCACCGGACTCGGGCTCTCACTCAGCTATCGCATCGTCGAGTCCCACGGTGGCCGCCTCTGGTATCAGCCCGTCGCCGGCGGTGGTGCGGAGTTTCAGGCCAGCATTCCGCTCGCGACCGCGGCGGGCCACCCCCAGCCGGAGCCGTCGGCCGGGGAGCCCGGCGCCATACGCGCCGTCCTCCTGATCGACAGCGACCCGGGGTCGGAGGTCGTGGTGCGCGCGCTCTTCGAACCGGCCGGCTATGAGGTGGAGGTCGTACGGGGCGGAGGCGATGCCGCCGCCCGGTTCGGCGCAAGGGCATGGCGCCTGACAGTGATCGACGGCGCGGTCTCGGCGGATGGACGGCAGTTGCTGGTGGACCGTCTGGCCGGAAGTCCGGGCGCGCGACTCGCCATCACGACCTCCGATGCCACCCTTGCGGAGCGATGCCGCGCGCTGGGCATGGCCGTCCTGCCAAGGCCCTTCCTGCCGCGCGACCTGCTGGCGGTCGCCGGAGAGCTGCTCACGGCGACGTAGTCCGGTAGTAGTCGGTCCCTGACAGATTGAGCCGGAGTGCCCGTCCGCGCGGACCCTCCTCCCGCATGTACCGGCGGGCGGCCGCCTCGATGCAGGCGACCGCCCGCGTGAATCCGGTATCCGACGGGGAGGCGCCACCGCGAGACCGAGCGCGGCCG
>JBDTTN010000109.1:0-7590 GCA_039930625.1 Gemmatimonadota bacterium
TGATGGTTACGCATATGGCATCCGGGTCATGTCGTGAGTGATTGCGTACGATATAGCGTGAACTATACCGCAGAACGTACGGAGCGGGAAGTTGGTTTCGGGGAAGGCGAGCGGGCGCGAGGCAGGGGCGGGAACGCGGGAGGGAGACCGGCGGTCGCGCTATAACACCAAGCCCGGTCTCGCCTTCGCGACCAAAGGTTGCTTCGGGCCCCGCGCTCCGCGCCGGGGCCCTCGCAATGACAGCGGGTCCACTGCCCGCGCGCTACCGTCCGCCGCTACCGCACATCCACCCCGTACGTCTGCGCCAGGAACTCCCACCACCCATCATAGGGCGCGTCACTCCCCACCGCCTGACGCGTCTCGGCCGCGAGGCGGCGCGCTTCGTCGACGCGCTGCAACAGACACAGCGCGTAGATCCTGAACACTCTCGCCGTGGAGAAGAGCGGTCGAGACTGCTCCGCCTTGCTGAGCGGCTCCAGCGCCTCCGCGAATCGGCGCTCCGAGAAGAGACCGGCGGCACGCTGGTACTGCCAGATCGGAAGGGCCCGCTCCTCCGGACTCAGCGTCCCGATGGCGCGCAGCACGTCCGAGGTGGTCCCCAGGTGCCAGAGGATCGGCGCGGTCAGCGTCGTTTGCGTAACCAGGAAGTGCAGCTCCTGGGGACTCTTGGCCACGGGAGCGCCGGAGAGTCCGATGAGGTTGTTGATGAGGCGCTGCTGCGCAAAGAAGGGCACGCTCCGCTCGATGAGCGGCGCGGGCCACAGTCGCCTGACGAGCGGACTCGCGCTGAATCGCGCCCGGGCCTGCTGCTCATCGAGCAGCGCAAGGAAGAGTGTGCTCGACCCCTGACCCAGTGCGGAGTCCGAGAGAATCCGCTTGGGAAAGTTGTCGACGAGGGGAGCGTCATTCCGCGTCAGCTCCCGCAGGTAGTCCGCATCCCCGATGAACAGCGCCCCCAGCTGTTCCGGCCGTTCCACTCCCACCGCCTTCATCTCCTCGGCGAGGCGGGGCTCGTGCCACTGCCGCTCGAACCACTCGGCCGAGACGGGGCCCTGCGCGTTGCGGGTCCCGACCAGCATCACGTCCTCGCGCCGGCCATGCCACAGCGACGCGTCCGGGAAGACCTCGAGGAAGGCCTTGATGACGGCTCTGGCGCTCCCGTCGCTCAGCGAGTGCAGCGGCAGCCAGTAGGTGACGAAGCCGCCCTCGTTCAGCCGGTCGTACATCCGCTGGAAGTACTCCCGGGTGTAGAGATTCACCACAGTGGCGACCTGGGGCGGCGGCGGCTCACCGGTGATGAGGTCGAACTTCCGGTCGGTGGTCTGCAGGAAGTAGCGCCCGTCCTCGATATGGACCCGGACCCGCGGGTCGTGCAGCGGATTCTCCGCGGAATCGGGAAAGACGATGGCGTTCATTTCGAGCACGTCGCGGGAGATGTCCACCACATCGATCGCCTGAAAGGAGCTGGTCTCGGTCAGTGCCTTGGCCGTGGAGCCGACCCCGTAGCTGATCAGCAGCGCGCTCCGCGGGTTGGGATGCAGCGCCGCCGGCAGATAGACGTACAGCTTCATGTAGCGCCGGGAGTGGAACTCCGTGGTCGACATCGACAGCGAGTTGGTCACCAGGCGATAGCCCTGGTGCGCCCCGCCGAAGACCAGCTCCTCGACGTACAGAATCGTCTCGTCCAGCCCCTCGCGCAGTCCGACCAGCCGCCACTCCCCGGCGCCGGCCCAGCGCCCCGCCGTGGTCATCAGGTACCGCCGCTGCATTGCGCCCCACGGAAACAGCGCCAGGGCCAGGACCAGTCCGCCGCCGATCGGATACAACACCAATCGCGGTGCCCGGCATCGGGTCATCACGACCAGCCCGATCGCCCCGTACAGAACCGCCATCAGGAAGAAGGACGCTTCCATGCCGAGCGTCGGGAGCAGCAGGAAGCCGCCGGCAAGCGCGCCCAGCGCGGCGCCCGTGGTGTTGGCGAAGGTGAGCAGGCCGGTCGTCGCGGTGGCCGACGGATATTCCCGGCGGAGCGCCGCGCCGGCGAGCGTGAAGAAGATGCCTGACAGAAACGACGCCGGGAGTATCAGCGGGACGGAGACCCGCAGCACCGGGAAGAAACCGCTGATCTCCTTGCTGCCGAACGGCGCCACGACCCATGGGAACGCCGCGTAACCGACCGCGCACACCAGCCCGGAGGCCAGCGACACGATGACGGCGTAGCGGAAGGCTTCCTGGTCCCGGCGGAGCCAGAAGGACGCGGCGAGCCCGCCGAGCGCGATTCCCGCCAGCACCACCGCCAGCATCACGGCAAAGGAAAGGGTCGTGCCGATCACGAAGAGCAGCAGGAAGCGGAACCACACCACTTCCAGGGCGAGCAGCGCGAAGCCTGACAGAAAGGCGGCGCCGAGCCAGGCGTCACCGCGCAGCTGAAACCGCGTGGCCCCCTCGGCGGCAACGGAGGAGCCCGCTGCAGAAAGCGATCGATAGATGAAGCTGGCGGAGAGGGCCGCGAGCAGGTTGAGCGAGCCCGCCGCAAGGCCGGTGCCGTGAATCCCCAGGGCGCCGATGAGGTGGGTCTCCGCCACCACGGCACCGAGTACGGCGCCCAGCGTGTTCCAGCCGTAGAGCCTGCCGAGCGCTCGGCCGAAGTTGGGGTCGGCCGCCACCAGCGCCTCGGTGAGGAGCGGAAGCGTGAGTCCCATGGCGGTGGACGGGATGAGCAGAAAGCCGAAGGCGAGCAGGAGCCTCGCGGGGTTGAGGATCCACGGGTGGTCCAGGACCGGCCGGAGGAGCGGCGTGGTGAGCGGGCCCAGCGAGGGAAGGAGGTACACCAGCGCCACGCCCGCGACCGCGATGACGACTTCCAGCACCGCGTAGGTGCGGACCGGCGGACCGAGGCGGTCGCCCTTCCGGACCGCGGTGGCGCTGCCGAGCGCGAGCCCTCCCATGAAGCCTGACAGCACCAGACTCAATGCCCAGACGCTGCTGCCGAAGGCGAGGCTCGCCTGATGGAACCAGAGGGTTTCGAAGATCAGCGCCGAGGCGCCGGAGACGAAGAACACCGCGCAGAGTAGAGAGGTCACCGGGGCCTGTCTCGCTCGGGGGATGCTGGGGAGCCGGTCCGCGGGCGGAATGTAATCCCGATCTCCCCGCCTCTCTGCTCGGCGTCATGGCGAGGGGCGCGGCGCGGAGCCGTCGGACCAGTTGTCATTGCGAGGGCCCCGGCGCGGAGCGCCGGGGCCCGAAGCAATCCGTGGTCGTGCAATCCCGCCCCAGCCTGCTTCAATCAGGAGCTGGACGATCGCTCCGCCTCCTGCAGCAGCTGCACCACCTCATCCAGTCCCCGCGCTCCCGCGATCTCCGCCGCCGTCCGGCCCTTGCCGTCTCGCACCGCCGGGTCGGCTCCGTATCGCAGCAGCAGCTCCGCCGTCGCCAGCGCGCTCTCCGCATCGGTCGGCAGCCAGTGCAGCGGTGTCCCCGCATCGGTGCCTGACACCCTTGCCAGCGCGGGTTCCTCCGCCAGCACCTGGCCGAGCCGCGCGACTCGGCCGCTGTAGGTCAGCTCCCAGATGTCGCGACTGTATTGCCCCAGCAACTCGATCATCCGCGGCTGCTGCCCCCAGGACGCAATCCCCAGCGGAATCGCGTCGTGGTGTGACTCGCGAGAGTCCACGGTGGCACCGGCCAGTATGAGGCGCCTGGCGCTCGCCTCCGCCCCCGCGTAGGCGGCGACATGCAGCGCTCGGCGGCCCGGGTTGCCGGGATCGGGCACATCGGGCGATACACCCAGCTCCAGCAGCAGCTCAACCGCCGCCACGTTGTCCCGTTCCACCGCCGCGAAGAGCGCCCGATGATCCCGGAGATACTCCGGATGCCGCCCCAGCAGTTGCCTGACGCGGGTTTTCTCTCCCG
Source organism: Gemmatimonadota bacterium (assembly GCA_039930625.1). Classification (GTDB taxonomy): domain Bacteria; phylum Gemmatimonadota; class Gemmatimonadetes; order Gemmatimonadales; family GWC2-71-9; genus JADJOM01. The sequence continues at coordinate 3,913 of JBDTTN010000109.1, forward strand.
CCAGCACGGCGCGCTGAAAGGCGTCGTACCCGGTGATCTCCAGCGGCAGCGGAGTCGCGCCGTAGCGTTCCAGCAGCTGGCGCATCTCCGTGAAGCCGCGCCGCTCCGCCTCCTCCAGAGGGTGAACGTGCTCGCGTTCCGATGCGGCCCCGGCGGCGTATCGGGGCCGGCGCCATGCTGCAGCATCCACTCTGCGAGGCGGAGCCGGTTTCGGTCGAGCGCGGACTTCAGCATGAAGTGGGCGCCGTAGTGACCGATCGCGCCGTCGCCGAGCGAGGGCGCTCCCCGCAGGTCGAACTGCGGCCACCCGGGGTTCTGCCACTCCGGCCCTCGGCCCCGCCGCACTGAGTAGCGATGCATCAGCTCCAGCAGCCACACGATGTCGTCGTCGAGATAGTGGCGTGAGGCGTGGTCGCCGAAGACGTTGTAGACCACCTGGCTGTCGCAGGGATCGGCTCCGCGTTCCAGCAGCAGCTCCGTCAGCTCCCGCGCTGCCGGATGCGTTTCGGCCTGTTCCTCGCCCCGACCCAGCACGCAGGTGAGCGCGGTGTAATGAATGTCTGCGTTGCCGCCCAGATAGAAGCTGCCGGGATCGGCGCCGGCGTCGAGGAGGAGCCGGAGGATTTCAGCGGCATTGGCGCCAGATTCCGGCTGCGGCAGCCGGGCCGAACAGAGATAGAGGATCGGCGCCCAGCGCCGAGGGCCGCCGGGGAGCAGGGCGGATTCGGGCTGCGCTTCCAGTCTGCGCCGCACCTCCGCCACATCACCTGTCACGATCGCAGTCAAGAGGTTCGCCCGCGCGATCTCCGGGCGCCTGACGAACAACCGCCCCGCGTCTGCCTTGGCACGAGGCCACGCCGACCCGCCCACGCGCCAGTCGAGGCACGCCAGCGAGAGGGATCGGGCGACCAGCCGGTCGAAGCTTTCCTGGGATCGTACCGGGGGTGCGGCGGCACGCAGCAGTTCCATTGACCGCACGAAGCCTTTGGCCACCGCCAGCTCCAGCGCGGTCCGTCCGTCGGAGTCCTTCACGGAGCGGTCGGCGCCGCGGGCCAGGAGGGCGGCCACCGCGTCAGGCTTGTCCTGCGCGACCGCAAAATGGAGTGGCGTCCAGGCCCGATCGAGCCACTCCGACTTTCTGTCCCCGGTGACCAGCTGGCCGAAGGGACGCTCGAGGGCCGCCGGGTCCCGCTCCAGCGTCTCGCCGATGCGGGCCACCCGATCGGTGGCGATCACCTCGAAGAGGTCGATCGGCGCCTCGAGGATCACCTCCCGCACCGCGCTGTGGCCCGCGTGGTCGGCCCACCCGGCGGGCGTCCCCCAGTACTTGTCCTCCCGCGCCGCGGGATCGGCTCCCAGGCTGAGCAGGGTGCGCACCGCGTCCATGTTGCCGTGAAAGGCGGCGGCGTGCAGGGCGGTGTAGCCGTGGGTGCCGTCCACCGCGGTCCTGGAGTCGTCCCGGGTGTGGACCGAGGCGCCGGAGCGGACCAGCAGCCTGATCAACTCGCCCGATCCCCGCTCCGCGGCCCGAATGAGGAGCCGTTGCCAGCGACCGCCGCGGCGCAGCGCATCGGGCTCCTTCCGGAGCAGCCGTTCCACGTCCGCGGTGCGGCCGAGTGCGACGGCCGCGGGGAGATCCACGGTGGCACCGTGGGCGAGGAGCACGTCCACCATGCCGAGCTCGCCGGAGAGCGCCGCCTGATCGAGCGGTGTCAGGCCCGCGGCGTCGCGGGCCGCGGTGTCGGCGCCGAGTTCAAGCAGGGTGGCGAGCGAAGCGGGCTGCTGCTTGAGAATGGAGAGGTGCAGCGGATGGCGGCGGTGATTGGTCTCGTCCATCGGGCGGTCGAGGTCGGCCCGGCTGGTCGCGGCGATGGCCCGGATGGCCGCGGTGTCTCCCACGGCGACGGCCGAGGCGATGTTGTGCCTGGCGCCGTGGGCGAGGAGGTACTCGATGACGGGGAGGTGCGGTGTCTTGCCGAACACCGCGGCCCAGCCGATGACGTCGAGCTGGTGCATGTCTCCGGTGCCGATGGGATCGGCGCCATGCTCAACCAGCAGCCGCACTACGGCAAGATTCCCCTTCTCGGCCGCGAAGTGGAGCGGCATGGCGTTGTCGCCTTGGTCCCGGATGTTGGGATCGGCGCCGGCCGCGAGCAGAGCCGCGACGATCGGCTCCCGCATGCTGTTCATGGCGAAGTGGAGGGCGGTGCGGCGGCCGGTGTGACCGGGGAGAACGAGGTATTCGTTGATGAGCTCAGGCAGGGTGTCGAGGATCGCTTCCACCCCGGCCAAGTGCCCCGTATTCGCAGCGACACCGAGCGCCTGCAAGGCTGCCTGACGAGGGTCGTCAGTTGCCGCGGTCCGGGTGGCAAGCGCCTCCCTGAGCTGGATCCAGCCCGGGAAGCCGTACACTCGCGCGAGCGCGAGCTGCACGTCGCGCAGGACCGGCGTCGCGGGGGGATTGGGGTGGTGCGCGGAGAATGTCGCGCGGGCGGTGGGGTCGCCGGACTTGAGGGCGGCGAGCCAGCGCTTGGCGTCCTGCTTCAGTTGGTCGAGGGAACTCTGGGGCGTGAGGGTCTTACGCATGGAACCTTCCTCCGTGGCGCCTGAAGTCCGCTGAGTGACAGGCAGGAGAAAGGTCTGAGTTGTGCCTGCGAGCTACGCTGGGTGGGAGTGAACTCCCTTGCCGCGGACAGGAGGCGTCCCAGAGACGCGCTGAGGGAGAAGGTGAGGAAGGGGAGGGGAGGTGTCAAGTCGCCGGGCCCGCAGCAATCTGTCGTCGCGATTCCACTCCCGGTCGCCTTGATCGCCCCTTGCCCCGGGCCGCTCGGGATTGCACCCTCCTCTTAGCCCGGAGTCGCCCAACTGCCTCGAGGAACCGATGCCCCGCCTGCTCATCAGCCTTTCGCTCGCATCCCTGCTCACGATGGCCGCGCCGACCTACCCGGTCGGGCGGATCCGCACCGATTTGGGAGAGATCCTTTTCTATCTGCATCCCGAGACGCCCAACCACCGCGCCAGCTTCATCAGGCTGGCCGGCCAGCACTACTGGGACTCGCTGACGTTCAATCGGGTCATCAAGAACTTCGTGGCCCAGGGCGGCTGCCCGGACACGCCGGCCGGATTCAAGGACTCTCCCTACAACCTGGCACCGGAGTTCAACGACAGCCTGACACATATCTACGGCGCGGTCGGCGCGGGGCGGGACGACAATCCCGGCAAGCTCTCCGCTGGCTGCCAGTTCTACATCGTGGCCAACAAGGCGGGACTCAAGCGGCTCGACGGCAACTACACGGTCTACGGCCAGGTGTTCAAGGGGATGGATGTCGTCGAGGCGATCGTCTCGGTGCCCAGGGATTCGACCGACATGCCGCTCACACCGATCGGCCTGCATGTCGATGTGATTGAGATGACGGCCGCGCAGCTCGAGCCGTTCGGGGTTCGGGCGAGGTAGGCGGGAGGGCGAAGGCGGGAGATCCCCCTTACAACCCCAAACGGCAGCCTCCCCTTCTTCCGGGTCGGCTGCCGTTCGGTATTCACCATCCCACGGTCTTACGACTGCACCGACTTCTTCACGGCTTCCGTCACCGGCTTTGCCTCCGCCGGCTTGACCGCCTCGCCATTCGGCCACGCGACGTTCCGCGCACTCACCCACGCCCCCAGACGATCGGGGTTGTC
>JBDTTN010000110.1:0-7560 GCA_039930625.1 Gemmatimonadota bacterium
ACCATGTTGACGCGGACGTCGGTGCACTGGGCGGAGAGGATGGTGGCGGCGAGCAATTGATAGGCATCGCCGTGATCGAGTGCGCAACGCGCATCGGGGTAGGCCCGTTTGAGGCGCCGGAGGATCGTGAGCGTGCGGGCGCCCCGTGCGGCCGCGGACTCCCGGCCGGCACGCGGCTTGGGGCGGGTCTGTCGCTTCGGGCGACCAGGAGGGTCGCCGGTCCCGGGAGTCACCGGCTCCGCCGCCCGGCGACGTGAGCCAGGAAGCCCTCGACCGGCCGACTATTCAGAATGTCCCCCTTCGTCAGCCAGCCCTTCCGCGCGATGCCGACGCCATAGTGGATGTTGCGCAGGCCAGCGAGGCTGTGGGCGTCCGCGCCGATCGAAATCGGAACTCCCGCGTCCCGTGCCTGCCGCAGCAGCCGCCAGTCGATGTCGAGCCGGTGCGGATCGGCGTTGATCTCGATCGCGACGCCCGTCGCTGCGGCCTTGGCGATAACGGCTTCCATGTCGATCGGGTAGGGGTCCCGGCTGAGCAGCAGCCGTCCGGTGGGATGTCCGATGATGGAGAGCTGCGGATTGTCCATGGCCGTGAGCATCCGCGCCGTCATCTCTTCGCGGCTCATATTGAAGCGGCTGTGAATGGAGCCGATCACAAAGTCGAGACGGCCGAGGACCGCGTCGTCGTAGTCCAGTTCGCCAGTCCCCAGGATGTCCGCTTCGATGCCCTTGAGCACGCGGATGCCGAGCCCCCGGGCATTGACCGCATCGATTTCGTCGGCCTGGCGGAGCAGGTCATCGGCGGAGAGCCCGCCCGCGTACGCCGCCGCCTTGCTGTGATCGGTGATCCCGGCCCACTGATAGCCGGCGTCCCGGCAGGCGATGGCCAGCTCCGCCACGGAATTGGAGCCGTCAGAGGCGGTGGTATGGCAGTGGAGGAAGCCGACGAGATCCGCTTGCTCGACGAGCTGCGGCAATGTCCCCGAGCCTGCCGCCTCGATTTCGCCACGTCCCTCCCGCAGTTCTGCGGGGATCTCCGCGAGGCCGAGGGCGGCGTAGAAAGTGCGTTCGTCGCCGGTCGCGACGAAGGTGCTCCCCTTCCAGAGCGCGGCGCCGTCCAGCGCGAATCCCTGCCGGTTCGCGTGCGCAGCCAGCGCGGCGAGGTGTTCTTCGCTTCCGGTGGCCTGGACCAGGACCGCGCCGACATTCTTCGGTGTGGTGACGACGACCTGGGCCTGGGCGCCGCCGCTCATCCGGAGGGTCATCCGGCGCTCGTCCTGCCCCGCGAATTCGTGGACGCCTGACAATTCACCGATGCGCTTGAAGATCTCGGCCGGTGCCACTTCCGCCACCAGTACCAGCACGATGTCCCGCACCACCTCCATCCGGCGCCGCACCTCGCCGGCGATCACCGCATCCAGGACTCCGGGAACAGCGGCCAGCGCGGTGCGCAGCGCTCCGGCCTCCTCCTCGGCGTGATGCGCCAGTTTGAACGCGCTCGCCTGACGAAGGAAGGCGATCCCCTTCAGGATGTTTTCGGCGGTCTTCTGGCCGAATCGCGGCAGCCGTGCGAGCCGGCCGTCGCGGGCCGCGGTCTCCAGTTCGGGGAGGGAGTCGATATCGAGCGCATCGTGCAGCTGGCGGATCTTGGCGACCCCCAGCCCGGAGATCTGCAGCATCTCGACGAGTCCCGCGGGCACCTGGCCACGCAGCTCCTCGAGGGTCGAGGTGCGGCCGGTGGCGACCAGTTCCTGCACGATCTGCAGCGTGGCAGGGCCGACGCCCTTGGTCGCGGCGAGCGTGCCGTCGGCAAGGGCTTCGGTGAGCTCACCCGTCAGCGCTCCGACGGCCTTCGCCGCCGTCCGGAAGGCACGAACCCGGAAAGTGTTCTCTCCCTGCAGCTCCATGAACGACGCGATCTCTTCCAGCGTCTGGGCCACGGCTTTCTGGTCCATCGGTATCCTCAGCTCAGGTCCACGGCGACATGGCGACGGTGTGCCGCACCGGCACAGGCAATCGCCTCGGGGAGCAGTGCCGCGCCGCGCGCGCCCAGCTCCAGCAGTTCCTCGCCGCCGACGATCGAGAAGAGTCCTGCGGCCTCCCCGCCGGGGAGCACCGGACTGAACAGCGCCGTCCCATCGTCCCGCTCGAGGTTGCCCTCACGATAGCCATCGACGTCCACCACGCTGAACCCTTCCCGTCCGGGGTGCAGCCCAAAGATCGCGAGCAGGAAGCAGCCTCCGCGAGGCCAGGGCCGGACGAAGAGCCCGTCGAGCGGCTGGTGCGGCTCGCCCGGCGCGAGCTCCGCCCACAGCAGGCGTTCGGGAAGCTGCAGATAGAACGCTCTCGGCGGCTCGGCGGCGGGACTGCCCGGCTGTGGAGCCCCTTCCGACGGCGCGGCGGCGAGCAGCGCGGCGGTACGGGCCTTGGAGAGCCGAATCAGCCAGCCTCCCTCGGCCCAGTAGAGATAGGCATGATGGAGCAGCGCGACGTGCTGCGCCAAGCCCTCGCCGACTCCCTCCTCAGGCACCAGCTCGCGGAGGTAGGTGACGACCTCCCGGTCGAGTACGAAGGCATCCTCGTCGTGGGCATCCCGCCCGGTGCTCGCGAGCGACTCCCGGATCCGGACAAAGCGCTCTTCGGCCTCGGCGCCGAAGGCGACGTCATACGGTGTGGGGCGCGGAGCCATTGGGTATCTGTGGTCGAGGTCGTCGAGGTCAGGGTAAGCTAATCGCCCGGTCTTGAGGGTCAGGCCTTCGGGAGAAAGCGGTCGAGGCTCCCGACGAACCGGTCGAAGGCCTCGACGTAAGGCACGTGGCCGCAATCGCGCAGTAGTACGAACTCGGCGCCGAGGCAGTCGGCCGTCGCCCGGGCGCTGTCGAACGGAATCGGATCATCGTCGCCGTGGAGGACCAGCGCCGGCAGCCGCAGCTCGCGGAGCGCCGGCCGCAGGTCGAAGTCCCCAAGGCTGGACCATACCTCCGCGCGAGTGCGCTCGGTGACGCGGAAGGGTGTCAGCGACCGGGCCTGCTCCGGATCATGGAAGTACCCCGCGACCGCAAGCTCGAACAGCCGCTGAGCATGTGCGGTGGGATCGCGCTCGCGCAGTCCGCTCTCCCGCAGCTCCCTGCGTGCCGCCTGCAGCGCCGGGGTGAGGGTGCGCTCCTGGAAGCGTCGCTCGAATTCGTCGCGCGCCGCCCGCCACACGGGTGCCGGGGAGATTAGCGCAAGGCGTTCGGCCCGTGCCGGATGCTCAATGGCGTAGAGCATCGCGAGCAGGCCGCCCCATGAGTACCCCGCAATTGTGAGGCGATCGAAGCCCCAGACGCGGCGCAGCGCTTCCAGGTCGGCCACCTGTTCGCGCCAGCCGACCGGAACCTCGCGTCCGACGGGCGAACGGCCTCCACCGCGCTGATCGTAGTAGATGAGGGTCCGGCCATTCGCGAGCGCATCAAACCCGGGCAGGAGGTAGTTGTGGTCCGCGCCGGGGCCACCGTGCAGGATTACCACCGGAGGGCCGCCGCCGATGCGGCGTTCGAGAATGGCCACACCGTTGATGGTGCGGGTGAACTCGCTAGTCATGGCGGCCCCAGATCCGGCGCACCAGACGCCGCCGTGGGCAGACGGTGAAGACCATCCGGTCGCGCATCATGATGGTGGGGGCCGCCAGAGCCGGCGGTACCGCGTCTCAGAGCAGGACCGCCAGAGCGTCGGCCACGGCGCGGACTGCCGCTGCTTCATCGGCGGTGAAGGGATCGGGGACGTCGCTATCGACGTCGATCTGTCCCAGAATGGTCTTGCCCCGCCGGATGAGCACCACCAGTTCGGACCGGGTGAAGGTGTTGCAGGCGATGTAGTTCCCAATCGCGCGCACGTCGCCGACGTTCTGATCCTCACCTGTCGCGACGGCGGTGCCACACACACCCTTACCCACCGGAATCCTGTCGTGCTCAGTGTCGCGGCCGCTCCACGCCTCCAGGATCAATTCGTCGCCATGGAGCATATAGAGGTAGGTCGACGTGTAGGGTGCGCCGGCAGCCCGGATCCGATCGGCGGCGTACTGTAGCAGCGCCTGCCGCGAAGCGTCTCTGCAGAAGAGGCCACGGAGCCCCGCGACGATGGGCTGCGACTCGAGGACCGGTGGCATCACCCGCCGCGGCTGCCGAGAGTGACGCTCACACTCCGCTCGGTGCCATCGCGAAGAAAGCGGATGATGACGACTTCTCCTGCCCGGTGCTGTCGCAGTGCGTTGGTCATCGCCTGCAGATCCGCCACGGGCGCATCGCCGATCATGGTGATGACATCGTTCCCCTTGAGGCCGGCCGATTCTGCGGGACTCCCTGCCCGGACACCGGTGAGCCGTACTCCAGCTGCGCTGCCGGCCATGTCAGGCACTGTGCCAAGATAGGCGCCGTAACCGGACGACGAGCCGCCCGCCACGGCCGCCGGGGGTGGGACCTTCACGAAGGTGAGGGCCGCGCGCCGGTCGGCGAGCGTCCGGACGATCGAGGTCGTGAAATCCGCCACCTCGGCCAGGCCGTCGGCGTTGATCTTCTGCCAGTCGTCGGTGGTGCGGTGGTAGTCCTCGTGCAAGTCGGTGAAGAGGTGGAGCACCGGCTTCCCCGCGCCGTAGAAGGACGACTGGTCGCTCCGGCCCCAGCCATCTCCCGAATAGCGCAGGTCGAAGTGTGGCCCGCCGTTCAGCGAGTCGAGCAGGCCCGGGAACTCGGTCGCCGTCGCCGACCCGTAGACCAGCAGCCGCTCGTTCCGCAGCCGACCGATCATGTCCATGTTGACCATGGCGTAGGTGCTGGCGAGCGGAAAGAGCGGATTGCGAACGAAATAGTCCGAGCCGAGGAGACCGGCCTCTTCACCGCTGAAGGCGATGAAGACGACGGTCCGCGCCGGCGGTGCAGCGGCAAGCTTCCTGGCGATATGAATCAGGGCACTGGCACCGGAGGCGTTGTCGTCCGCGCCGTTGTGGATCTTGCCGTTGCTGTCGGGATCGAGGGCTCCGAACCGGCCGGGACCGAGGTGGTCGTAGTGGGCGCCGACGAGAACAATCTCGTTGCGGAGATCGGGATCGCTGCCAGGCAGCACGCCGATCACGTTCCTGCCGACTGCGCCGCCGATCCCGGCCTGCTGGGCGGCCGGAGCATCCCGGCTCACCGTGAAAAGTTGGTACCAACCGCCGGGGGAGGGCCGCAGGCCCGCCGAACGAAAGCGCCGTACCAGGTAGGCTGCCGCGCTGTCTGCCCCGGGTGTCCCGATGAGCCGGCCGGCGAGCGCATCGTCCGACAGGTAGCGCACGTCGTTGAGCAGGGTGATCGCGTCGGCGGTGGACTGCGCCGGGGCGGTCGTCGTGACCGTGATCAAGCCCAGGACGAAGGGAACGAGCAACCGACGGCGTATGCGCATGGGCTCAAAAGTAGCCGCGGCTCCCGGTCGGTTGAAGCGGCAGGCCCTGGCAGTGGTCGAAAACGGTGTAACACATTGCTGGGCATAGGGGTAGCTACTATCTTCTGTTCCAACAGCCATTCATGACAACGCCAGCCGGCATTCTCAACGACTTCGCGGACGTCCTCCTCCTCCTCAGGGATCATCCGGAGCGGAAGGAGGAGCTGAAGCATGCCTTCCACCGCTTCGTCGCGGACCTCCCGGATACCAGCCATGTCCTAAAGGTCACCGCTACCGGACTAAGCTGGGACCAGGTGGAGGTGCCAGTCGGCAGGGGCGAACTGGCCGCGCTGCACGATCACCTCCGCGGGCATGGCGTGGGCGAGATCCGCCTGCCGGGCGCGCTGATGACTTCCACCCTCCTCTCAGTCCTGCGCATGCTGGGTGCACCGGTCGGGACCTACGGGTCCTTCGACCATCTGAGCGCCCGCCTGGACGCTGCCGGCTGCGGTATCGTCACGCTCCTGCCACTTCCCGAGAGCGATCGCGGGGCTTCGGCGGTCGAGACACCCGAGGTCAGCGCGCCCAAACGGGGAGAGGACGACGGGCACATCAACGCGCTCGGGCGCGACGCGCTCACCGAGGCGAAGGTCGGCATGATGCACTTCGCCACGCTGCAGACGCACTCGCTTGGGCCGACTGATGCCCTGGTGGATGGTCTCGCCCACGCCAAGTCGGATGCGGCCTCGACGGAGATCCTGAATCAGCTCATCATCGCCGGCGAAGCGGCGGCCCGGCAGTCGGAGTGGCGGGAGGTGCTCAAGGCCGCCTTCGGCCTGGTGCAGCTGGAAGGCAAGAAAGTCCCCGGCACCGAGCAGCGCTCCTTCGGGATCGCGCTGCGGCGAATGCTGCCGAGGTCGATTCTGGAGCGCATCGCGCGGCTCGCCGCCCAGGGCAACATGAAGACCGAGGCGATCGCGGTGCTGCGTCGCATGGGGGCGGACAGCACCGAGGTCTTGCTGAATGCGCTGGTGAACTCCGAGGACGTCACCGAGCGGCGCGCCTATTTCAACGCGCTCAAGGAGATGACCGAGGGCGGCGACCTGCTGATTCACATGCTGAGCCACGACCAGTGGTTCGTGGTCCGGAACGTCGCGGACCTGGCCGGCGAACTGCGCCTGGAAAAGGCGGTGCCCGCGCTGGCGCGGCAGATGGGGCACGACGACGAGCGGGTGCGGCGCGCGGTGGCTGGTGCGCTGGCGCGGATCGGCGGCGCCGGTGCCCTCGAGCCGCTCCGCCGGGCGCTCAAGGACCCGGTGCCGGGGGTCCGGCTGCAGACGGCGCGGGAGCTCGAAGGGCGGAAGAGCCGCGGTCTGGCGATGTCCCTCGCCGTCGCCGCGGAAGAGGAGAGCAAGCCGGATGTGCAGAAGGAGATGTATCTCGCGTTAGGCAGAATCGCCTCGCCGGACGCGATTCAGGCCCTTCGCAAGGCGGCCGAACCGGGCGGGCGGCTGTTCCGGCGCAAGCCGCTGGCGGTGCGGCTGGCCGCGGTGGCGGGCCTGCACGCCGCGGGTCCTTCCGCCGCAAACGCGCTCAAGGAGCTGCTGCCTGACGACGAGCGCGAGATCCGCGAAGCAGTGGAGCGGTCGCTCTCGACGCTCTGGGAGTAATCAGCGCGGCACGAAGTCCGTCGTCGTCGTCACCCGGGCGGCGAATCCCGCCAGCAGCCGCGCCGTCCGTTCAAGATCGTCCACGACCACCATCTCGTTCGGACTGTGCATGTAGCGGAGCGGGACCGACACCAGGCAAGTCGCGATGCCCTTGAGGGCAGTGAAGATGTTGTCGGCATCGGTGCTCGTGTCGCGGGGTGCGGCCTCGATGCTGTAGGGTATCTGCTCCGCTTCCGCGGTCTCCACCAGGAGATCAAACACGACCGGATTGATCGCCGCACCGCGGGTGATCACCGGCCCGCCCCCCAGTTTGTAGTCGCCGTGCTTCCGCTTCTCCACGCCGGGATAGTCGGTCGCGTGAGTCACGTCGACGACGATCGCGACATCCGCCTCAATGCCCGCCGCTCCCGTGCGAGCCCCGCCGCCAGTAAAGGCGATCTCCTCCCGCGTCGTCGCCGCGGCGGTCACCCGTGCGGCAGGCCGGTTGCGGGACA
>JBDTTN010000111.1:0-7554 GCA_039930625.1 Gemmatimonadota bacterium
GATCACAGCGCGCCGCTCGCGCAAATAGGCACGTGGAGGGAGAAAATGGCAGGCAACCTCGACGCCGCGCTCGCGAAGTGCGAGGAACGCCGGGGCAGGTTCAGCGCCCGCATCAAGGCTCAGGCATAGGCCCACCGACCCGCCGCGCTCCGCCCAGCCGGTTGCCAGCAGCTGTACCACGCTCTCGAGCCCGCCGGCCGCGCCGGGGGCGAGGGCGTGCAGGACGCGGGGAAGGCCGGGATCGACAGCCGCTGGACGGGAGGGATTCATGGAGTTGGTGAGGATCGGTTGCTTGCAAGAGCCATACTTGTTCACCCCAATCGAGGTCGGGCGCGCGCTCAGAATCAATGGATTTGACGAGCTTCACGGCCTGATTCTGGCAGGCGCCGTAGCTAGATTATCGCACACTCTCACACTCATGGGCACCTGATCCGGCCAGAACGACGCGGCGGCGGGATTCCGGCTCGATTCAGTCGAACGTTCGGCATTGCCCGCCAACGCCACCCGGGAGCGATTTCCTTGAAGCTGGCGCCGCATCATGATCGAACCTGTTCCCAGCCCGGGAGACTGCAGCTTCGACCCGCCCTCGCTACGATGATCATCCGGTGGGACGCACACGCGGGCACCCTCGCAGCGGAGCCGTATCATTGAATGACGTAACCTCTCCCGTCGCCAGCCCGCGGCCCAGCGCCCTGGACCAGCTTCGTCTCGCGGCTTGGTTCGGGCTCGGGGCCGGCTACCTGGATGTGTTCGCCACTCATTGGCGCCGAGTACTCGTGGAGCCGATCGTCTTCGTGGGTCGACACCAGGTGTGGACCGCGCCGGTCGCCGATCTCGCGCTATTCCTCTGTCTGGGGCTCGGGTTCCTGCTGCTGACCCGTATTGTCCGAGATCCCCGCATCCGTCCACTGGCGACGTGGACCTATCTCACGCTTGGGGTTCTGGGCGGGCTGTACCTCTTCCCCTCCATCCACCGGCTGGCAGCGCTCCTGCTCGCCGGCGGGCTCGGATTCCAGGGGGCGCGCTGGGCAAGCGCCCACGAGGATACCTTCCGCCGGCTGGTGCGGCGAAGCCTGCCCTGGCTTGCCGCCGCGACTGCGGCACTGATGACGGGGATGGTCGGGTGGCAGGCGCTGGCAGAGCGACGCGCGCTGGGGCGCCTGCCGGCGTCATCCAGGGGCGCACCCAACGTCCTCCTCATCGTGTTCGACACGGTGCGGGCCATGAATCTGAGCCTGTATGGTTACCATCGCTCCACCACTCCGGAATTGCTGCAGCGTGCAGATGCTGGCGTACGCTTTACGCGGGCCTTCGCCGCCGCGCCATGGACCCTGCCGTCGCACGCGTCGATCCTGACCGGAAAGCATGTGCACGAACTGTCAGCGAACTGGATGACGCCGCTCGACAGCAGCTACCCGACACTCGCGGAAGTGCTCGGCGCAGCCGGGTATCGGAGCGCTGGGTTCGTGGCGAACACCGACTACTGCAGCGAGGAGGTCGGGCTGGCGCGCGGGTTCACCCACTACGAGGACTATACCATCACCCCGGGACAGATCGCGCGAAGCTCGTCGATCATCCGCATGATCGCGCGGGTGCGGCAGCTTCGCGATCTGATCGGCTTCGAGGACAATCTGGGCAGGAAGACCGCCCCGATGATCAATGCGAGCTTCCTCGCCTGGCTCGACCGGGATCCGGCTGGCGCACGGCCGTTTTTCACGTTTCTCAATTTCTACGATGCCCACCGGCCCTACCTGCCGCCCGCACCATTCGACACCCGCTTCCAGACTCCCGGCGTTCCGCTGGTTCCCCGGCTCCCGCGGGAGCAGGGCCGGGAGCCTCACGATTCGCTGCGGGCGATCGGCGCCATCGATGCCTATGACAATGCCATCGCGTCGCTGGATGCCTCGATTGGCGACCTGCTCCGCTCGCTCGAGTCACGCAAGCTGCTGGAACACACCATCGTGATCATCACCGCCGATCACGGGGAGGAGTTCCTGGAGCATGGGGCCTGGGATCATGGCAACACGCTGTACCTGCCGGCGCTCGAGGTGCCGCTGCTCCTGCTGCTTCCGGATCGCGAGGCCGCGGGACGATCGGTTGACGTGCCGGTCTCGCTGAGCGACCTGCCGGCGACGATCAGCGACCTCGCAGGAGTGCGTGGGGCGCCCTTCCCCGGGCGATCGCTGGCCCGGCGCTGGCGGGATTCCACGCAGGGGCCGCCTGACACCATCATCAGCGCGGTGCAGCAGGTGCCGCGCCAGCCGATCGAGTACCCGGCCAGTGCGGGCAACATGGTGAGTCTGGTCGCGGGCGATCTGCGGTTCATCCGCAATCTTGGCACTGGCAGGGAAGAGCTGTACGACTATGTGAAAGATCCACTGGAAAGACAGGACTTGAGTCAGACTGCCGCCGGACGGCTCCTGCTGCCAGCCTTCCAGGCGTCAGCAGCCCCGCTATTCAGCGCGGCTCCCCGGCCGGTGGCGCCGTGAGCATCGGCTTCCCTTCGCAGCGCCTGCCACGGCCGGAGTTGCCTCTCAACGAGGGGATTCGCATCGCCGCCTGGTGGGGAATCGCCACCGGCATCGGCGAACTGGCGTACCAGGGCGTGCGCAAGTTCTACCTCAAGCTGTTCCTGTTCCAGCCGCTCGACGCGATCTGGATGACGCCGCTGGCGGAGGCGCTCATCTTCATGGCGGTAGCCCTCGCCGGATACGGGATCTTCCGGCTGCGCGGAAGGAGACCCACGGCCGGCCATCTGCTCGCGTGGTGTGTTTCCCTCTCCGCCATGGCCTTGCTGTTCCTGTTTCCGCCGCTGCATCGCGGGGCGGCGGTACTCATTGCCATCGGTGTCGGCACCCAGATCGGCCGCAGCTCGCTGGCGGTGGCCGCCTGGCCCAGGACTCTGATCAACCGCACGCTGCCGATCCTCGGGTTGGCGCTGCTCGTCGCGGCCGTCGGGCTGCCACTGAGCCGAGCGCTCTCAGAGCGCCGGGCAATCGCCGCACTTCCCGCCGGCCGCGCCAATGCACCGAACGTCCTGCTGATCATTCTGGACACGGTGCGCTCACTCGACATGAGCCTCTACGGCTACAGCCGTCCGACGACACCCGCTCTCGAGCGCAGAGCGGCGCAGGGGACTCTGTTCCGGCATGCCCTTGCTCCGGCACCGTGGACGCTGCCCTCGCACGCCAGCATGTTCACCGGCCGGCCCGCGCACGAGCTGAGCACCGACTGGTATGTCGCCCTGGACGACTCCACGACGACCCTTGCCGAGGTGCTGCGTGATCACGGCTGGAGGACGGGCGGCTTCGTCGCCAACCTGCCGTACACCAATCGCGAGGTCGGGCTCGACCGCGGTTTCACGAGGTACGAGGACTATCCGCTCTCGCCGGCTCAGATCCTCGTCAGCGCCTCGCTGGCTCGTGCTGTGGCCGGGAACGACCAGCTGCGCGACTGGCTGGGCTGGTACACGCCGCTGGTGTCCAAGCCGGCGCCGGAAGTCGGCGACGCCTTGCTTCACTGGCTTGATGCCGGCGGCCACCGGCCCTTCTTCGCCTTCCTGAACTATTACGACGCCCACAAGCCGGTGGTCCCGCCCGAGCCGTTCGCGAGTCGGTTCCTGCCTCCCGGAACCCGTCTGGAGCCCGAGATCAAGCGTCGCACCAGTGATGCGATTCCCTGGGACCCTACGGTCATCGCGGGCGCCCTGGCGACCTATGATGGTGCGATCGCCTATCTGGACAGCGAGCTCGAGAAGCTGTTCGCTCAGCTGGAGAAGCGTGGCCTGCTGGAGAACACGATCGTGATCGTCACCTCCGATCACGGCGAGGAATTCGCCGAGCATGGCCTGATCGACCACGGCAACAGCCTCTACCGCCCGGCACTCGAAGTCCCCTTGCTCCTCTGGTGGAAGCCGCGCGTGCCCGCTGGCCGGGTCATCGAGGCACCCATCTCCACCACCGATCTCGCGAGCACCGTGATAGACCTGCTGGGCCTTTCTCCCGAAGTCCGATTTCCGGGGCACTCGCTGGCACGCTACTGGACGCCGGGAGCGGACACCACACCCGAACCGATCTTCGCCGAGGTGCGGCACGCCCCGCGCCTGCCGATGTGGTACCCGTCGAGCCGGGGCGACATGATCGCGGTGCTCTCCGACGGCCTCCGCTACATTCGCAATGGAGATGGTGTCCCCGAGGTGTTCGACTTCGACCATGATCTGGAGGAGCGGGACAACCTCGCGAATGCTCCGACCCAGAGCGATACCATTCACCACCTCCGGGCCATTGTCGACTCAGCGCGGCCGCTTCGCCGATGACCCGCTCGCGACGGGGCTGCCTGCGGCAGTCGGCCACGGATACCGCCCGCGCGGCCGCACCCACCCGGTAACATCGCATGTCTGACTTCCTGCTCCCGCTCATCGCTCTGGCGCTCGGCGCCGCCGGCATCGCCGCATGGTGGCTGGCCCGTCTGGGAGCCGCCCGGTCCGGCGGGTATGTCGCGCTCGTTGTCCTTGGCCAGGCTGCCCTGCTGCAGCTCGCCGAGGCGGGGCCGCGGGTGGCCTATCAGCACCTCCGCTCGCTGCCGCGGATGTGGGCCGAGCGGCCGGTGGCGCTGGCAATCGTTGCGCTGCAGGGGGTGATCGTGATCGCCGGGCTCTGGCAGGAACGGGCCGCGCTCGCCGCGCTGCTGCGCAACGTTCCCCGGCGGCTCGCATTGGCCGCCTGCGCGCTCGTGATCTTCCTCGGCAGCGCCACGCTGTCGCGGAGCCCGGTGGTGTACGTCGCGGAGCTGTTCACCGCGAGCCTCTGTCAGGCGATCGCGCTGGGGACGGTGGTTCTGGCGCTGCTCGCCCTCCCCCGCGAAACGGCCGCCCGCATCGCGGTTCGAGTCGATCGGCTGCTGGGAGATCCCTCCGACCAGGGGCAGGTCGGTGCGCCCGCCCTGGACCGGTTCGCCGTCGGAATGGCGATCTGGGTCACAATCATCGCGATCGTTCTGAACCGGCTCGCCTATCAAGGGCACCCGCATGTGCCGGACGAGGTCGCGTACCTCTTCCACGCCAAGTATTTCGCCAAGGGGTTGCTCTGGCTGCCGCCACCGAGGGTCCCCGCTGCATTTGATATCGACCTGCTGACCCTCGAGCCCACGCGCTGGTTCTCTCCGGTTCCGCCCGGCTGGCCTGCCATGCTCGCCGTCGGCGAGTTCCTCGGCGCCCCCTCGCTGGTGAATCCGCTGCTCTCCGGGCTGAACGTGCTGCTCGCCTATCTGGTGCTGCTCGAGCTCTACGATCGGCGGACTGCGCGCACCGCCCTCCTCCTGCTTGCGGCCTCGCCCTGGCACCTCTTCCTGGCAATGAGCTACATGAACCACACCTTCACCTTCACCGCGGCGCTGATCGCGGCGCTGGGTGTGGCGCGCAGCCGGCGCGGGGCGCGGGTGCTGTGGCCGCTGGTGGCGGGGGCCGGAGCGGGCGTCGTGAGCCTGATCCGACCGCTCGAGGGGATGATCGTCGCGAGCCTGCTGGGGCTCTGGGCGCTGGCCCCGCGCCTGCGCCGCTGGGACCTGGTGCCCGCCATCGCGTTCAGCGTCGGGACGCTGCTCGTCGGAGGGATTGTCTTCCCCTACAACAAGGCGCTGACCGGCGATCCCAAGCTCTTCCCGATCATGCAGTACACCGACGCGCACTACGGCCCAGGCACCAACGCCCTGGGCTTCGGCGCCAACCGCGGACTGGGGTGGGGCGGCCTCGACCCGCTGCCTGGGCATGGGCCGCTGGACGTGCTGATCAACGGGAACCTGAACGGCACCAGCGTGAACCTGGAACTGTTAGGCTGGGCCACCGGCTCCCTGCTCCCGCTCGCGCTGCTGCTGTGCCTGATGAAGTGGCGCCGCGGCGATCGGTTCATGCTCGCGATGATCGCCGGCGTGGTGGGCGTTCACACCTTCTACTGGTTCAGCGGCGGACCCGACTTCGGCGCCAGATACTGGTACCTCATCCTGCTTCCCTGCCTCGGTCTCGCGGCGAGTGCGATCACGGGCATCGACCGCTCGCCGGAGGGGGCGGGCCGGGCCACCCTCGCGGCGCTCGCGCTGACGTGGTCCGCCCTGTTCACGTTCCTCCCATGGCGCGCCTCCGACAAGTACTACCACTATCGCGGCATGCGCCCCGATGTTCGAACCCTCGCGCAGACCCGTGACTTCGGCCCGAGCCTCGTCCTGGTCCGGGGTAATCGCCATCCCGACTATCACTCCGCGGCGGTCTACAATCCGCTCGACCTCGACGCTCCCATGCCGATCTATGCCTGGGATAGGGATTCGACGACCCGCGCCGAAGTGCTGCGTGCCTTTCCGGGGCGAAAAGTCTGGTACCTGGATGGCCCGACCCTGACGGGAGGCGGCTATGTCGTGGTGGCTGGACCCGTGAGCAACGGCGCTTCACCATGACACCGGCGCCGGACCTGCGTGGCTATGCGGGGGTTCGGGCCGTGGTACTCGGTGCCTCGGGGTTCATCGGCCGATGGGCAGGACATGCGCTGACCGGGGCAGGTGCCGAGCTGCATGCCGTTGTCCGGGATGTGGCGGAGGCCCGCCGAGTCTTTGCGAATTACGGCGTCACCGCTCAGGTGCATGAGGCCGATCTGACCGACTTCGAACAGACGCGCAGGCTGCTGCTGCGCCTGGCGCCGGCGATCGTCTTCAATCTCAGCGGCTATGGCGTCGATCCCGGCGAGAGGACCGAGGGCAGCGACCGACTGGCGGGCGTGCTCAATGCCGACCTGCCGGGCATGCTGGCCAAGTCGCTCGCCGCGATCCCCGCCCCGGGCTGGGCCGGACGACGGATTGTCCACGTGGGGAGCATCCTGGAATACGGTCAGATCGGCGGCCATCTCGAAGAGTCCTCGGCCGCCGCGCCATTCAATCTCTACGGCCGCAGCAAGCTGGCGGGCACGCTGCGCCTGACGGAAGCCTGCGAGTCTGCAGCACTCCCGGGACTCACGGCGAGACTCTGCCAGGTCTATGGACCCGGCGAGCATCCGGGGAGACTGCTGCCGATGCTGATCGAGGCGCGTGGACACACCCAGCCGCTCAGTCTCTCCATAGGCACCCAATCCAAGGACTTCACCTATGTTGGGGATGTGGCGGAGGGCCTGCTCAGGCTGGGGCTGACCGCCGGCGGCCCGGGGGAGGTAGTGAACCTTGCCAGCGGCCGTCTGGACACGGTCCGAGAGTTCACCCTGACGGCGGCACACCTCTTGCGACTCGAACCGGGCAGGCTGAAATTCGAAAAGCCATTACCCGACAACGAGTTGCAGCATCTTGAGGTGGCGACCGACCGGCTTCGGACGCTCACCGATTGGGTGCCAGCAACGACGCTGGCAGATGGAATTCGCAGGACGCTGGACTTCCTCGATCGCAGAAGCGACGGATAGAGAAACCCATGGGCCACCCGCAGACCCCCGCCAGTCCCCAGCCGCAGTGGCTGTCGCTGGCGGTCCCGGGTTACAACGAGGAAGACTCGCTGCGGAACACCGTCACCCGGCTGGTGCACGCCTT
>JBDTTN010000112.1:0-7532 GCA_039930625.1 Gemmatimonadota bacterium
GCGGACCTGGTGATTCGGCTCGCCCAGGGCGACGAGCGGGCGCTCGGTCAGCTGTACGATCGATTCGGGGCCGTCCTGTATGCGGTGGCCTATCGCGTCCTGAATGAGAAGGCGGACGCGGAGGAGGTCGTGATGGAGGCCTTTGCGCAGGCGTGGCGCGAGGCGCCGCGGTTTGATGCCGGCCGCGGGTCCGTCGCCGCCTGGCTCACCATGATGACGCGCAGCCGGGCCCTCGATCTGGTGCGGGCACAGTCGCGGCGGGTCCGGATCACCGATACGGCCGCGCGAGAAGAGCCCCAGAGCGCACCGGCGATGAGCACCGGATTCCAGAGTCCCGGCTCGGCGGTGGAGGACAGCGAGCGGCGGACCGCTGTCGGGTCCGCGCTCGCGGCACTCTCGCCACCGCAGCGAGTCGCGATCGAACTGGCGTACTTCGAAGGGCTGTCGCAGTCGGAGATCGCCGAGCGACTCAAGGAGCCGCTCGGCACCGTCAAGACCCGGATGCGACTGGGAATGCAGAAGCTCCGTGAGGCACTCAAGCCGTACTATTTCGAGGGGGCAGTGTGACCGGCGGCAGCGAGCAGGACCTCAGCGAACTGGCGGCCGCCTACGCACTCGGCGCGCTCGATCCGGACGAGGCTCGCGCGTTCGAGGCCTTCATGGCGACCTCGCCCGCGGCCCGGCAGGAGGTCGCACAATACCGCGAAGTCAGCGCGCTGCTGGCCCTGGGCACCCCGGGGACCGCGCCGACCGCCGACCTGCGCGCGCGAGTGTTGGAGCGCGCGACAGGTGAGAAAGTCGTGTCGATGCGGAGCCGCACGCCGTGGGCTGCGTGGGCCGCCCTCGCGGCGAGTCTGGTCGCCGTCGCGGGGCTCGGGCTGAGTCAGCGCGGCCTCACGGAGCAGCTCGCCCAGCGCGATTCAGCGATCACTCTGCTGCAGGACACCCTCTCCGCCCGGGACGCGAAGCTTGCCGCCCGAGAGGCGGAGCTCAACGCTATCCTCGACCCGAATGTCGTGCTCGCCCGCATGGGCACACCCGGCACTCCGCAGCCGGTAGTGCAGCTCTTCTGGAACCGGAAGACGAATCTCATTCTGGCGCACGCCTTCCATTTGCCGCCGGCGGCGAGCAGCCGTGCCTACCAACTGTGGTTCATCCCCAAGAACGGCAAGCCGATTCCCTCAGTGACGTTCAATACGGAGCCGGGCGGCCACGGCCTGGTGCAGCAGATTCCGGTGCCGCAGGGTGTGGAGCTGACGGCGGCCGCGATCACCGATGAGCCGGAAGGTGGCTCACCGCAGCCGACCACCACGCCTTTCCTGGTGGCCAGCCTCGCCCCGACGGCGTCGTGACAGGCCCGGCCCTCCACCGGATTTGCGCGAATGACATTGTGAGGCGCCCGGCGTACGCTGGGCGCTTCGCGTTCCCGCACGTGCCTCCCATCGGCACGATCTCCCTCTTCCTGCTCGCCACGGTGGGCACCAACGTGGCAGCTCAGCTCCCTTCCGATCTGGCCAGCGAGCGGGCCGAGTACGCCGCCTGGCTGGAATCGGCGCCGCTCTCCCCCTACGCCATCCTCGCGCTGCAACCGGTCGGGACCGGCATCAGCATCGGGTACGAGCCGAGCGATATTCCCCTTCCGATCGCAACCCGCGGCATCGCCCGCGAGGATCGTGGCGCGATCTCCCTGACACAGGGGAGCACGACGCTGAGCCTGCCGCGTGGGCGGCCCGTCCGTCTAGAACAGTTCACGCTGGTAGCGAGCGGCGGCTCCGGACGCGCGGTGATCGCTGCGTACGGACAGGTTCGCAACCCGAAGCCGCCGAGCTACTACCCATTCACCGCTTCACTCGCCTTCTCGGTTGCACTCCAGCCGCCGGAGCGCCGGGGTACGTTCCGCACCCTCGGCCTCGACGGCACCGAGAGCGAGGCGAGCGAGGTCGGATTCGTGCTTGTCCCGATCGGCGGCGCGACGGCGCGGCTCCGAGTGTACCGGGTCGGCGCCGCCGACGATGACGAGGCGGAACTGGTGGTCTATTTTCGCGACGCCACGAATGGGAAGGGCAGCTACCCTGCTGGACGATTCCTCACCCTCGAGCCCGAGTCTGCGGGGCACTACCGCATCGATTTCAATCGTGCGCGGAACCCCTTCTGCGCCTATAGCTCCGTCTATCCCTGCCCCGCGCCCTGGCCAGGCAATACGGTGTCTGCGCCGATCGAAGCGGGAGAGCAGTATCACGGCGCCGGAAAGGAGAAACGGTGAACCTGCTGCCGCTGCTGCTCGCGCTCGCCGGTGCGGCCAATCCCGCCGGAGCCTGGCGGGCCGCGCTCGACCTCGCCGGCGGAGAGTTGCGGTTCAGCGTGGTGATCGAGGGGTCCGCCCCGGTGTGGCGGGGTCGCCTGTGCAACGGCCCGCGGTGTCAGGCATTCACCGGCATCCGCCTGCGGGGCGACAGCCTGGTGTTCGAACTGGATGACTACGCCGCATCCATCGCGGTCGTCATGCGGGGCGACTCCCTAGTGGGCCGCTACCACAACGTGGGCCGCAAGGGGCCGCGGACGATCCCGTTCCGTGCTGCCCGGGGACAGTGGCAGCGCGGGCCTGGCCCCCCCGCGCTGCTGGGCCGGTGGGACGCATGGTTTCAGAGCGGATTCGACCAGACTCCGCGGGTGCTCGTCTTCGACAATGGGGCGAGTGGACTGGCGGGCACCATCATCTCCAATTCCGGTGACTACGGCCAGTTTGCCGGCGCCGCGGCGGCCGACAGCTTCGCGATGGCGCACTTCGACGGCTCGTTCGTGTATCTCCTGACCGGCCGCGTCGATGGCGACACGCTGCGGGGCACCTTCCACGCCGGCCTCCGCAGTCAGACGTCGTTCGTTGCGGTGCGGAGCTCGGGGCGGCCGCATCTCACCCCGCCGACGGCGGTAACCCGCGCCGACTCGGTGAACCCGTTCCGGTTCAGCTTTCCGGACCTGAACGGGCGCGCGGTCAGCGCCAGCGACGCGCGGTTCCGCGGCAAGGTGGTGCTGCTCGACATTTTCGGCAGCTGGTGTCCAACCTGCCACGACGCCGCGCCCGCGCTCGTCGCGCTGTACCGGGCGTATCATGGCCGAGGTCTCGAGGTGGTGGGTGTGGCGTTCGAAGTCACCGGGGACACGGCGCAGGACGCGCCCCTGGTCCGCCGCTACCGCGACAAGTTCGCAATTCCCTTCCCCCTGCTGCTCGGCGGCGTCAGCGACGCCGAAGCAGTGAGCGCGGCGCTGCCTCAGCTTGACGGCTTCACCGCTTTTCCGACGACGGTCTTTGTGGGACGGGACGGACGGGTGCGCAGGATTCATGCGGGGTTCTACGGACCGGCCACCGGCGGGCAACAGGACGCGCTGATGGCGGAGTTTCGGCAGGAAATCGAGAAGCTGTTGGGCGAGCGCGCCCCGTAGGTCGTCTGGCTGGTCGCCCCTACGGGGCCGTCACGCGGACCACGACGGCCGGCAGCGTCGCGTCCCGGTCCACCTTGAGGCCGATCCATTCTCCGCGGATCGCGTGGCTTGGGACGCCGCAGAGCATCCAGTACCAGCCCGCCTGATCGGCAACGAAGGTGGTCAGGTCACGCTGTCCCACCTTGAGTCCGGCCGTGACGGCTCGGCTCACCGCATTGTCGAGCGAGGGCCGTCCACCTTCCATCGGCAATTTCTCGCGCTCCACCATCACCACCAGGCTGTGGCTCTGGGCGCTGTCCCGGTTCACCCAGATCCATTTCACCGTCCAGTTGAGCGGGACCACGATCTGCACACCACCGTGGTGATTGCCGTTCAGCGTCGCGATCCCCTCC
Source organism: Gemmatimonadota bacterium (assembly GCA_039930625.1). GTDB lineage: Bacteria > Gemmatimonadota > Gemmatimonadetes > Gemmatimonadales > GWC2-71-9 > JADJOM01. The sequence continues at coordinate 3,834 of JBDTTN010000112.1, forward strand.
GGTCCACCGGGCAGCGCCTCAAGGGAAAGCGTCACCGTCTGCTGCGCGGAATCTACTGTGATCCACTCGGGCAGCTGGCTTCCCGCCGAGCCCGGAACCGTGGGACCAAAGAGGATCACTGCAGGGGTCAGCAGCCGGATCCAGCGCATCAGCAGAACTCCAGATAGCGGTGCACGTTGGCGTTTTTCACTGTCTCACGATAATGTAAGCCTGCTTCATACCCAATCCCATCTTTCGTGGAGCGTGCCGATGGCCGGTCTGCTTGACCGCGAACGCACCGTCGCCGGACCCGGCTTCAATCGCTGGCTGGTGCCGCCGGCCGCGCTGGCGATTCACCTTTCGATTGGAATGGCCTACGGCCTCAGTGTTTTCTGGAAGCCGCTGACCCAGGTGCTCGGCATCACCAAGCCGATCGAAGGCGACTGGACCATCACCCAGGTCAATCTCACCTTCGCGCTGGGCATCTTCTTCCTCGGCTCCTCGGCCGCGGTATTCGGACGCTGGCTGGAGCGGGTGGGACCCCGGCGCGCAGGCGTGATCGCCGCGTTCTGCTGGGGTGGTGGCTTCCTCATTTCCGCGCTCGGCGTCCGACTCCACATCCTCCCGCTCCTGTGGCTTGGTCTCGGGGTGATCGGCGGCTGCGGCCTCGGCCTCGGCTACATCTCGCCGGTGTCCACCCTCATCAAATGGTTTCCCGACCGCCGAGGCCTCGCGACGGGGATGGCGATCATGGGCTTCGGCGGCGGCGCGATGATCGGCGCCCCTCTTGCCGACATCCTCATGAAGCATTTCGCCTCCCCGACTTCGGTCGGCGTCGCGGAGACATTTGTCGTGCTGGGGGTGGTCTACTTCATAGCGATGCTCTGCGGCGCCTTCGGCTACCGGGTGCCTCCACGCGACTGGCAGCCCGAAGGGTGGACTCCGCCTGCCACCCAGAAGGCCGCGCAGACGAAGCGGCACGTGCATGTCGACGTCGCCTGGAAGCTGCCGCAGTTCTGGCTGCTGTGGGGCGTGCTCTTTCTCAACGTCACCGCCGGCATCGGCGTGCTCAGCCTGGCCTCCCCCATGATCCAGGAGATCTTCGGGGGCCGGCTGATCGGTGTCGCCGGCGGACTGGCGGACCTCACCGCGGAACAGAAGGCCTCGGTCGCGAGTATCGCGGCGGGATTCACCGGGCTGCTGAGTCTCGCCAGCCTGATCGGCAGGATCGGCTGGGCGTCCGCCTCCGATGTGATCGGGCGCAAGCTGACGTATATCATCTTCTTCGCTCTCGGCGCCGTGCTGTACGGGCTCGCGCCGTACGCAGGCAATCATGGGATGGTCGCGCTCTTCGTCGCACTCTTCGTAGTGATCCTCACGATGTACGGAGGCGGGTTCGCAACCATTCCCGCCTATCTGGCGGACGTCTTCGGCACGGCGTTCGTCGGTGCGATCCACGGCCGGCTGCTGACGGCGTGGTCGGTGGCCGGGCTCGTCGGACCGGCCATTATGAGCTACATCCGCGAATCGCAGCTCGCGCACGGGGTGGCGCCCGCCCAAGCGTACAACATCACGATGTTCATCCTGGCCGGCCTGCTGGTAGTCGGGTTCGTCTGCAACCTGCTGGTACGCCCGGTGGCGGAGCGCTACTACATGACCGACGACCAGCTGGGCCGCGAGGCCCGGCCGGCCGGCAAGTAACCCCGGAGGGCCACGATGTCCGATCGAGACGTGCAGGGCAGCACCACCCGCAGCAGTCCGCTGCTGCTCGCGGCAGCCTGGATCGCCGTCGGCATCCCCATGCTCTGGGGGGTCATGATGACGGTGAAGAAGGCCGCGCAGCTCTTCAGGTAGCCGGCTACTTGACGGCGGGACCGACCGGGGGATATTGGTAGCACCTTGAATCGCCCGAAATCGTCCGACAGTTGTGGCAGCTGGCTACGGGACCGGCGGGAGATCGCCGGCTTGCGGTGCGGCCCCGAATCCGAAGCATCCGCCCATGGGCGTTGCTGGTTTGGCTCCTCTCTTCCGTCCCTCACAATTGGAGATTGCCCTCATGCGTAGGTACACGCAGTGGGGTCTGTCGCTCGTGCTCCTCGGGGTAGGTGCGACTACTCTGTCGGCCCAGGCGAATTGGACCACGTACGGTGGTAACGACTGGAACCAGCGCTTTTCCACGCTGGCGCAGATCAACACGACCAACGTCCGCAGCCTGGTCCCGCGGATGATTTTCCAGACCGGCATTGCCCGTCTGGGCAGCTTCGAGAACACCCCGATCGTGGTCGACAACATGATGTACGTCACCACCCCGTACAACACGGCGATCGGGTACGACCTCAACACCGGCAAGCAGGTCTGGCGCTACGAGCACAAGCTCGGCACCAGCATCTACTGCTGCGGACCGAACAACCGCGGCGTCGCGGTCCACGGCCCGCACGTCTACATGGGCACGCTCGACGCCCGGCTGGTCGCGCTGGACCGGATGACCGGTGATGTGGCGTGGGACATCGAAGTCGCCGACCCGGCCTACGGCTACAGCATCACCCACGCGCCGATCGTCATCGGTGACATGGTGATCGTTGGAGTTTCCGGCGGCGAATACGGCATCCGCGGCCATGTTACCGCGTACAACGCGATGACCGGCGAGCAGATGTGGCGCTGGTACTCGATCCCCGCGCCCAAGGGCGATCCGACCTTCGACGCGGTGGCGCCGAATGGCTGGTGGGGCACCTGGCCGACCCACACCGCCGATGGCGCGGACCTGCACCGGAACGTGAGCGCCGAGAAGGCCGACAGCGCCAAGAACGCCGATGCCTGGACCCGCGGCGGCGGCGGCGTGTGGATGACGCCCGCCTACGACAAGGCGCTGAACACGATCTTCGTCGCGGTCGGCAATCCTTCGCCGGACCTCGATGGCGGTGTCCGCCCTGGCGACAACCTGTACACCGACTGCGTCGTGGCCATCGATGCCTCGACCGGCAAGACCAAGTGGTACTACCAGACGGTGCCGCACGATGTGTGGGACCTGGACGCGGTCTCCCCGCCGGTGGTGACCACGCTGGCCGGCCGCAAGGTCGTGGTGCATGCCGGCAAGACCGCATGGGTGTACGTGCTCGACGCCACGACCGGCAAGCTGGTCCGCCGCACCGAGAACTTCACTCCGCAGGAGAACATGTTCGCGCTGCCGAGCGCCGAGGGCACCCGCATGCTGCCGGGCGCCAACGGTGGGGCTGAGTGGTCGCCGATCGCGATCGACCCGCGGCTCAACTACGCCTTCGTGGCCGGGCTGCATCAGCCGATGAACTACATCACCCACAACGCGCCGCTGGAGAAGGGCCGCCTCTGGCTCGGCTCCGCCTTCGTGGCGATCGCGGGTGAGGAGCAGTGGGGCACCTACAGCGCCATCAACCTCGCCACCGGCAAGATCGTCTGGCAGAACAAGGTGGCCCAGCCGATGATGGGCGGCGCGCTGGCCACGGCTGGCGGGCTCACCTTCACCGGCGAGGGCAATGGCAAGTTCAACGCCTTTGACTCGCGCACCGGCAAGCTGCTCTGGCAGTTCCAGGCCGGCGCCGGCTGCAACAGCGCCCCGATGAGCTTCTCCTTCAAGGGAGAGCAGATGGTTGCGGTCTCCTGCGGCGGCAACGCTCAGCTCGCCTATCCGCTGGGTGATGCCGTGATGGTGTTCGGCCTGCCGAAGCCGTATATGTCTGCCATGGG
>JBDTTN010000113.1:0-7452 GCA_039930625.1 Gemmatimonadota bacterium
GTAGTCGAGCTCGCTCTCCAGGGCCAGGTGCACCTCGTCCGAAATCGCGCCCTCATCCCGCAGGCGCAACAGCGCCCCCCGCTTCGCCCGCACCGTCGCAAGCCGGAGCCGCCGGTAGGTCTCTCCACCGCGGGTCGATCCACCTGCAGCTCTCGCGCGATGCGCGACATGGAGGTCGGACTCCATACGCTCCAGGTCTTCCCGGTTGACCCACGGCTCATCCGAGAGATCCGCCAGCTGCTCCAGCGCTGTGCGGTGCGCCTCCGCGCGCGCGTGCGACTCCTCCAGCCCGGGAGCCGGGTCAGGCGGGAAATGCAGCCGGCTGAACAGCGGCGTCAACGTCAGACCTTGCAACACCAGCGTCACCATGATGACCGTCACTGTCACCAGCACGATCTCGGGCCGGAAGGGCGTGACGAGGGGAAGCGCCAGCGCCGCCGCGAGTGATACCATGCCGCGCATGCTGGTCCAGGAGATGACGAAGATCGCTGCGGCCGGAGGCATCGGATCCCGGGCGCGCAGCCGGGGACTGAGCCAGCGCGGGATCGCAGTGCCGAGCGGCACCCAGATCAGCCGGACCAGGATCGCGATGCCGGCGATCGCCAAACCGCTCAGACCAACGCTCCGCAACGTCGCCGCCGGCACGGTCTCCAGCAGGTTGCCGAATTCGGCGCCGAGCAGCAGGAAGACGAGAGAGTTGAGCCCGAACAGAAAGAGGTCCCACACCGCCCGGCTCTGAATCCGCGATGCCGGTGCGACGATCGTGGAGAAGTGTTGCCGCAGGTAGATGCCGCCCGCGACGCAGGCGAGAACCGCGGAGACATGCAGGTACTCCCCCGCGATCCACGCCAGATATGGCCCCACCAGGGTGAGCGCCGTCTCGGCGAGCGCGTCGTCGGTCCGCCGGGCGGCCCACACGATGAGCCAGCCGACCAGGAGTCCCAGCAGGATCCCCACGATCGCATCGACGAAGAAGCGCACCAGCAGTTCGCCGGGGCTGAATACGCCGGCGACGATCGCCGCGACCGCACCGCGATAGAGGATCAGGGCCGAGGCGTCGTTCACCAGGCTCTCGCCCAGGAGGACACTCACCACTCGGCGAGGGATCGGCAGCCGCTTGAGGATGGCCTCGGCAGCGACCGCGTCCGGCGGGGAGACGATCGCACCGAGCGCAATCGCCGCAGCCCACGGGATCCCGGGCAGGAGATACCGCGCCGCCGCGGCGACGGCGAGTGTGGTTGCAATGACCAGTCCGATCGCGAGCAATCCGATCGGCCGGAGATTCGCCTTGAAATCCCGGAACGACGTGAAAAAGGCCGCGGCCCAGAGGACCGGCGGCAGGAAAACGAAGAAGACGAGGTCGGGACTCACGCGGAGCGCCGATGCACCCGGCGCCAGCCCGACGAGCAATCCCCCCATCACCTGCAGGATCGCGGTGGGAATAGGCAGCCGTCGGCCCAGCGCCGAGAGCACAATGCTCAGGATACCAAGGCCGACGGCGAGCAGGACCGACTGCGCTTCGTTCATGCCCGCAAGTTATTCGCGGACGGCCCCGATGGTGAGAGGGGTCCGGACTGACCGGCAGCCGAGTCGGTGCCTCGCACCGACCGTTCGGGTCACCGCGCGAGCCAGTAGGAGAGCTTCACCAGGAAGGTGTCGTTGGCCCGCTGGCTGAAGAGGTCGCCCAGATTCCCGCCAAACGACTTGGGGCCCTCATCGGATGCGATCCCCTGGCGCCCCTGGCTCCAGACCACGAAGAGGGTCGAGCCCGCGCGGTACTCCCACCGGAACACCACGTTGGAGCGGAACTGCTGGAAGTTGAATCCGCCCGGATTGGAGGCCACGGCGGGGTCGGCGTAGGGCTGATAGCGCGCCGAATACGACGCCGCCCGCGCCTGACCGATCTCCCGCACGTTGCTGTAGCTGCCCTTGGAGATGAACGGTGAGGCGTACACCTGCAGCGACATCGTGGGGGTGAAGGTGTAGCCCAGCCGCCAGGTGAGGCTCAGCGTCTTCTGATGGAGGTGGGCGAAGGTGTAGTGCGCGCCGCCGAGTGAGTCGGTGAAAGTCCCGAAGTACTGCACGTCGTCCCGATTGCGCCGCCAGTTTGCGCTGAGCGAGGTTGTGAAGCGGGTGGACACCTTGAGATCGAGCTCGGGCTGCAGGCTGAGGGACTCGGAGTGGCCCTGGTCGCCCCGGAAGTAGTTCACCCAGAAGAAGGGCACCAGCGCGTGGCGACCGTCTCCCTCGATGCCGCCCCACGGCGCCAGGTAGGGATCCTGGCGGATCGCCGGCCCGCCCCGCGCACAGCGGTCGCAGTAGGTGGCGCCTAACTGTCCAAGCGTGCCTCCCAGGTGCAGCCACCAGCGGTTGTTGAACTGGGTGTGCACATTGGTATTGAATGCCCGCTCGGTGGGCAGCCCGTCGATGCTCCAGTATTCCCAGTTATTGAAGTTCCACCGGAGCGACTGGAACACCCTGTTGGGAGTCCGGAAGGCCAGGTTGGCCCAGCTGGTCCACTGCTGCTGATCCGCCTGGCGGAGGAACCCGATGTCGTTGATCTCGAAGCCGGGCGTGCGCCGCTGGTAGGCGGTCTCGAACTGGAGCCGCTTGCCGCCGACCTTGGCAAACCGCAGTTCCAGGTTGGTTCCGCTGAGCCTGGTCCGGGTGGAATCGAAGTTCAGCGGCCCATCGGGTCGCTGATACAGATGCACCGGGTCCTGCTGCGTTCTCGCGATCGCCGCGGCATCACCCGCCACTCGGCTCACATCCAGGGAGCCCGATACTTCGAAGCGGCGGCCTGCGAACCGGCGCCGCGCGTCAATCCCGGCGGCGTACGCGTTCCGATGCAGGTAGGGCGCGCTGGTTGGGTCGAGCGAGCGATTCACCCCGGTCATGATGAAGCCGACGCTGCCGTCGCCGTTGTGGTAGTCCTGGTTGCCGCGCAGTACCGCGTAGTTAGTGGTGGGTTCGAGGGTGGTGCGCCCGGGGCCCGAGACGTTGTCCGTCACTGCGTCCAGGAAACCGAGCGAGAATCCGCCCGCGAGCCGACCGGTGACCTTGGCGGCGCCGAGAATGCGGGTCGACGTGGCGGACGCATCGTCGCCGTAGACGTCGGCGAGCTGCGGTGAGCGACCGATCCGTCGGGAATAGAACAGCCCCTCACCGGTGCTGCAGTCCACCACCGCCACGCAATTCACGTTGAAGCTGAACAGCCCCTTCCCTTCCACGAAGAACGGCCGGCGCTCCCCGAAGAAGGTCTCGAACGCGCCGAGGTTGAGGTCTGAGGGATCGGCCTCTACCTGGCCGAAGTCGGGATTCACGGTCGCGTTCAGCAGGAGATTGGAGGCGACACGGTACTTAAGATCGCCACCCACGGTGAACTGCTGATCCCGGGCGAAATTCTGCGAGGCCGGCTCCTGCACGTTCTTGGTGACCACGTACGGCGTCAGCTCCGCGTGGCCGGGACTTCCCAGGCTGTCGAGACCGGTGAGTTCGCCGAACTGGGAGGTGAAGCCGGACGTCGACGACCGGTACAGTGGCCAGGTGACGACTTCGGTGTAGCGCTCGATCATACGCCAGATCAGAATACCGAAGGTGCCGTCGCCTTTCCGGGAGTACCGGAGTTGCGAGAGCGGGATCCGGTATTCGACGGTCCAGCCGAGTGAATCGACCTGCGTCTCCGCGTCCCACACCCCATCCCAGGCCACGTCTTCGTTGCCGTCGTTGTAGATGGCATAGTCCGACTTCACCCCGGCAGGGTTCACCGCGAACTCGTATCCAGTCCGCCGGTCATGATAGGAATCGATCATGAGCGTTATGTGATCCGACGCGGTCTCATCGTCCCGCCGGGAGAGCAGGCTCACGATGCTGTCGGGGTGCGGATCGAAGCAGCGCACAAAGACGTAGAGGTTGTGCGCATCGTACGCCACCTTCGCCTCCGTGCGGAGCCTCGCCGGCGCACCCTCATTTGGCCGGGCTTCGAGAAACTGATCGACGACCGGGGCCTGGCGCCACACCGCGTCGTCGTCCCGGCCGTCGAGCACCGGAGCCACGGCCGCCCGGGTGGCGCGCACCGCCGACGGGATCGGCGGCGCCGGCAGGGGCTTCACCGCTTCCGCCTGGAGCAGCAGCAATAGACTGAGCATGTGGATCACGACGGAACACCCATGGTGAGGTTTCGCATTTAGACGGCGCGATCGAAGAAAAGGTTGGTACGTTCCACTCAGGGGAACGGACGGGGCCGCGGTTCGGGCCAGGGCCAGACGTCCACCCTGTTGTGTCCGGCGAGCCCGCGAATCGCTGCCTCACGCACCTGTGGATCCTTCGACTTCAACAGTTCCGTGAGCTGCTCGGTTCGTTCCCCCGAGTGAATCAGCGCGCGGACCTGAGCTCGGCGCACCTTGGCATCCTGCTCCTTCCCGAGTGCGCTCCGCAGTGCCGGGATCGCGGCGCCATCCCCGATCTCCGAGAGCGCCCACGCTGCCCTGAGCCGGAGGTCGGCGTCGCTGTCTCCGAGCGCATCGATCAGCCCCCTGGGCGCGACGCGCAACTCGAGCTGGCCCAGAGCCCACGCGGCGGTCGCCCGCACCTTGAGACTCTTGTCCGTCGCCAGCACCTGTCCCAGCCCGTCCGCGGCCGAGTTGTCGTTGTGCTCGCCGAGCGCCCAGACCGCCGTTTCACGCACCGATTCGTCGCTGTCGCCCCGTGCGGCGGCGAGCAGGACAGCTGTGGCCCCCGTAGCATCGGTGTTGCCCAGCGCCCAGGCGCTCATTTCTCGCACCGAGGGCTCCTTGTCGGAACGGAGCGCGGCCGCCAAGGCGTCGACCGCCTGCTTCGCCTCCAGCGTGCCCAGCGCCCACGCCGCCGTCCGCCTGACGGAAGCCACATCGTCCTCGCGGAGTACCCTGATCAGCGCCGGCACCGCGCTGGTGGAATCGAGATGCCCGAGCGCGCCGGCCGCGGCCTCCCGCACCAGCGGCGCGTCGTCGCCGAGGGCACCGGTTGCCGGGCGGACGGCGCGCCCATCGCCGATGCGTCCGAGGGCCCAGACCGCATTCGCTCTCACGCCCGTGGATGCATCGCGGATGGCGCGGATCAGCGGTTCCACCGCGCGCGCCGGCTCCACCAGCCCAAGGCCAAGGGCCGCGACCACTCGCAGCGACGAGTCCGCGGCGGCCAGACGCTGCAGCAGTCCGGTGGTCACTTCGTCGCTCTCCTCCCGGGAGAGCAGCCGGACCGCGAGCTCGCGGACACAGGCGTCAGTGGTGGAGAGACTCTCGAGCAGGAAGCGCACATCCTCGGATGCAGCCCGCTCGCCGCGCCCCCGGCGCGCACGCGGCGGCTCCCAGCCCTTGAGTGGAGTGGCTGGCGCGTCACCCCAGCCGCCCCAGCCGTAGTTGCCCACCGCACGAGTGGCAAGTGCGCAGAGCTCCGGCGGAGCCCCGTGGGCCGCCGCGATGAGCCCGCGGAGATCCGCTGCCTCGCCCGCCTCCGGTATCTGCGCCGCGCGCGGCGGTTCGGGGAAGAGCAGCGCCAGTGCGGTGAGGCCGAGTCCGATAGTCCGTAGCATGTCAGCTCCCGTGAGGCAGGTGAGAAGGGTTCGTTTGCTGATTTTTCAGCACTACTGGACCAGCACCAAGGGCGCTGCGCGACACAATCCAGTCACGCAGCACCCCAGCTCGTCAGGCGCCCCGGTTCAGGGGAAGGGTCTGGGCTCCGGCCGCGGCCAAGGCCAGGGCCCGGTCGCCTTGCCGCCGGCAAGCGCGGTTACCGCGAGGGTGCGTACCTCCGAGTCCGGCGATGTGACCAGCCGCTGCAGCGCGTCGATCGAGAGATCCCCCATCGCGCCGAGCGCCCGGATGAGGCCCTGCTGCACCTCGGTGTCGGGTTCATGCTGAAAGGCGGCGTCGATCGCACTCGCCGTCTTCTCGTCGGCGATGCGGAACAGCGCCCACGCCACCGAGAGCCGCACATCGCGCTCCTTGTCGGAGAGCGCGCGCACCAGTCCCGCCGGCGCCTGCTCGGGATGGCAGGTGCCGATCGCCCACGCCGCCAGCTCGCGTACCTCGGCATCGGAGTCGCCCAGCGTGGCGACGATCGCATCCAGCGCCTCGTCCGCGCCGATCGATCCCGCCGCCCATGCGGCGCTCCGGCGGACACTGGCATCCTTGTCCTGCCTGATCGCCTTGGCCAGCGCCGCGCCCGCGCTCGAGCTGTGCCGGGCACCCGCCAGCGCCCACGCCGCCATCTCACGGACTTCCGCATCGGCATCGGTCTGGACGGCGGCGACGAGCGCGTCGAGGGCGACATCCACGTTGGCGTACCGGTGCAGTCCCCAGGCCGCGACTCGGCGCACCCCTGCGTTGGTATCGGTGCGCAGCGTTTTCGCGAGCACCGCGGCGCGTTCATCATCGTTCTGCGGGACGGCGCCACCACTGACGTTCGCGACGACCTGCGGCTGCGCCATGGGCAGCGGGCTCGGAGTCGGAGTCGGCTCGGGCTGGGCCCCCTGGGCCGGTGCCGCGGCCCGATGTGCCTGACTCGGCGCTTCGGGGGACGCGACCGGCTGCCGAATCGCGCCGTTTGCGATTGCGTGGATCGCACTGTCCGCCAGCGCGTAGATCGCGCTGTCCGCCGTCGCATGAGTCGCGGTCTGACTGGGCAGGCTGTCCGTCTGAGTTTGCGGGCTGCGCGGCACCGGAGCCGCCGCGCCGACGAACAGTGCGAGGACGGCGAGCGAACCAACGACCGCCGCGGTTTCGAGCCGGCTCGGTCCCCGGCGGCGGAGTTCGGGATTCAGAATGGCGAGCATGCGTCCCTCGAATTCTCTGCGATGAGCCATGGCGAGCGCCACGGCGGGAGTGTTGTGGTCGCGCACACAGGTGACGATGTCCAGCAGATGCTCGGCGTATTCACTCGGCCTGGCGCCGAAGACCAGCGCCAGATCGTCACAGGCGCGCTCGCTCTCCGCACGCAGCCGCCTGGCCGCCGTCCAGACCAGGGGATGGAACCAGAAGACCGCGCAGGCGATGCGGCTCAGGGTGTGACCGACCAAGTCCCGGCGGCGCACGTGGCCGAGTTCGTGAATCAGGACCGCGCTGCGGCGCTCGGTGCTCCAGCCGTCGCTCTCCGCGGGCAGCACGATCGTGGAGGAGAGGAGGCCCGAGGCGAAGGGCATCTTCACATCATCGCTCCTGAGCAGCCGCGGCGCCGCTTCCAGTTCAAGCCGATCGGCGATTTCATAGAGCGGCGTCTGCCAATCCGCATGCTCCAGAGGCCGGGAGCGCCGCACAATACGCCGCACCGACCAGGCGCCGTACAGCAGCCGCGCGGCGAACCCGATCGCCACCATTGCCCAGATCGCGATGAGCAGCGTGGTCACGCTCCACGAACCGGCGGAGAACACCCGCGATGATCCGGTGCTCGGAGCGGCTCCATTGGAATGGGTGC
>JBDTTN010000114.1:0-7441 GCA_039930625.1 Gemmatimonadota bacterium
CGATAGCCGAGCGGCTCCGTGCTCGCGGAGACGAATCCCTCGATCAGTCCCGCCACTACCAGCAGCAGAATCACTGCCCCCACCATTCGGACCGCCAATCGCCCCGCAAGGACCAGTGCCTCACCGCGCGTCAGATCACCCGGTGCGATGAGCGCCTTGCCGAGCAGAAATCCCGCCGCACCCGACACCCAGATGGCAAACAGCTCCAGCACCCCGTGTCCGATCACGAAGGTCCACAGGTAGCCCAGCAGGCCGCGGTTGGCGAAGTGCCCTGAGATCGCACCCATGGCGAGACCGTTGTAGCCGAGCAGGACCAGCGAACCGACGCCGGCGAAGATTCCGCTCGCGAAGCAGTTGAAGGCGACGTTGATGTTGTTGGTCATGATCGACGAGGCCATCAGAGGGCGATCGCCCTCATCCGCCTCGTAGTAGCCCCGTCCGGCCCGCTGCCGTTCGGTCCCCGCCTCCGCCCGCTCCAGCACGACCTGCGGGAGAATCTCGTCCGCCAGCGCCGGCCTCTCGCGCAGCAGCAGGAATCCTGCGATCCCCGGCACCAGGAAGATGAGAAAGCCAAGGAATACGGTCCGCCGGGCTTCGACGATGCTGGCCGGGCACTCCTCCGCGATGAAGCGCCAGATCCGGGAGGCGCTGCGTCGTTCGTCCCGGTAGAGGGCGTTGTGTCCGGCGGCGACGAGACGCTCCAGCCTGGCGAGCACCGGCGGCTGGGCCCGGTAGGTGCGGGCCCGCGCCAGGTCGGCTGCGACCTCGCGATACCGCGCCGCAAAGTCCGGCAGCTCCGCGGCAGCGAAGCTGTCGAGACCCAGAGTGGCGGCACGCTCGGCCAGGACCCCGAATTCGTCCCAGCGTTTCGACTTCCGCGCGACCAGGCGCTCCGCAACTCCGCCTCCGCCGTCCTGACCGTCACCGCCATGACTCCGGGCGCCGAATCGCCCGCGGCGCCGGGCCAACTCGTCGCGATAGAGCGTGGTGAGAAACCGGACCGGGTCGGCTTCGCGACTGGGGAAGCGCGCGGCGAGTCGTTCTGTCAGGCGCCCCGCGAGCCGGGTGCGGATCTCCTGCGGCAACGTCTCGGCGCGCTCCACATACTCGCGCAGGAACCGGAACTCTTCGTCGGCCAGCTCCGGCACGCCGACGGCTTCCAGTTCGCCCGTGGCGGACGGGAGCACCTCACGGGTACTCGCTTCGGCGGGGCGGTCCCGGACGACGACCGTGCCAGCGACCAGGTCCCCGAGGCGTTTGCCACGGGGATGCAGGCCCACGAAGAGGGCGCCGATCAGATACGGCGGTGGGAGGAAGTCCGCGACGCGCAGGAGATTGCGGAGCGCGGCGGCGCCGAAGGTCACCGCGTGCCCGGTATCCTGCACCACCCGGATCCCGAGTCGGCGCTTGCCCGGCGTCTGGCCGCGACGCAGCCCTTCAAAAAATGTGAAGTACCCCCAGATCGAGGCGAAGCTCACCACGGTCATCGCCGGGCCGAGCCAGCGCCCGGCATGCAGCAGGGCGCTGAGCACCACCAGGACTGCGAACAGCCACACGACCAGCAGGATCGAATCGATGATCGTGGCAAGGGCGCGCGAGCCGAGTCCGGCGATCTCGTAGTCGAGAACGACATGTTCGGGGGTTTCGACCTCGAGGTGCTGCCGGAAGTCGGTGGGCGCGTTCATGTCTGAATGTACGTGCCCGCCGGTTGACTTCCCAAGGTCGGACGAGGGGCGCATCTTGTACCATCTCTCCGTGGAGCCTCCCCAGATGGCCGGACCAGTGCTGCGCCCGCTCTCGCTCGGCGAGATGCTGGACGTGTCCTTCGGTTTGTACCGGAGCCTGTTCGTCCCGCTCCTGGTCGTCACCATCGTCACTCGCGCCCTGCCGCTGGTGCTCTCGGTGTATCTCGAGAGCGCCGGGGGCGGGTTTTCCAACCCTGTACTCTACTTCGCGAGTCTGGTGCTGAGTGCCGTGCTCAGCGCCATCGCCGCAGGCGCCTCGACCTTCATCATCGCCGAGAATTACATGGGCGGCCGGATCACCGCAGGCGAGGCGTTCCGTCGCGCCACCCCATTCACCGGACGGCTGATCTCGCTCGCGATCATGACCACGCTGCTCTGCGGGCTGGCGTTCATCCTGCTCATCATTCCGGTGGCGATCGTCGGAACCGGCCTGGCGCTCGGCACTCCGGCGCTGGTGCTGGAGAACAAGGCGGTGGCGAGCGATGCCATGGGCCGCTCCTGGTCGCTGACCCGGGGCTACCGCTGGAAGCTCTTCATCGCGCTGGCGGTCGTGATCTTCCTGCTCGCCTTGCCGTTCCTCTCCCTGGGTGTGTATGCCGCCGCGAGCATTCCGGCGGGAGCGCAGCCTGCGGTCGGGGATCTGGCTGGCTTTCTGGGCTTCACGATCGCCGCGGCGCTGCTGCAGACCCTCATCTACCCGCTGCTCTACTGCCTGCTGACCGTCGCCTATTACGACCTTCGGGTGCGCAAAGAGGCCTTTGACCTCGAAGTGCTGGCGGCGGGTCTCACCGCGGCGTGAACGAAGTCTCCCTTCCCGTTCCCGGAGCGCCGCAGGCCGACTCCCTCCGCGCAGTCCTCGACTCGGTATTCTCCGCTCCGGAGTACCGCTGGGTAGAGCGCCCCAATCCACTCGCCTTCCTCTCGCGCTGGTGGCGGTTGCTGGGCGACTGGCTCGTCCGGATCCAGGATCACCACCCCGAATTCTTCTGGGTGCTGTTCTGGGCGCTGGTCGCCGTCCTCGCGCTGATCCTGGTTCACGCCGGTTGGGTGATGATCCAGACAATCCGATCCGCCGCCTCACCGCCCTCCGCCGGCGCGACCGGGACGGCGCACGAGGTCCGGGGTGCCGCATGGTACCGGCGCGAAGCGCTGCGCCTAGCGGGAAGGGGTCAGTATCCCGAGGCGATGCAGGCCGACTTCCTCGCGCTGGTCCTGGAGCTCGACGCCCGCAGCGTGCTGCATTTCCATCCGAGCAAGACGCCGAGTGAGTACACCGGCGAGGCGAAACTCGGCGCCGACGCGCGGGAGACCTTCCGCGCTCTGGTGCGGGCACTCTACGGCTACGCCTTTGCCCGGATCCCGTGTGGCCCCGACGAGTTTGCCGACTGGCGCCAGCGCACCTCCGTGGAGCAGTATGCGCCCGCGCACTGAAGCAGCACTCGCTCTCGGTGCGCTGGCGCTGCTGGTGGCGCTCGCCGCCGCGCTGGGCCAGCGCGGCAATCGGGCGGGCGAGGGCGACCCCCGACCCTCCACGCTGATTGCAGGGCCGCGCGGGGCGCGTGGACTGGCCGACGCGCTGCAGCGGATGGGAGTGGGCGTGATCCGATTCCGGCGCGGGCTGCAGGCGCTGCCGCTCGATTCCACGCGTGCCGGCCGGACCGCACTCGCCCTGCTTGATCCAAGTGCGCCGATCAGCGGCTCCGAGGTGGGGACGCTGCGGGAGTGGACGGAGGCCGCCGGTGGTGGCGACCTGGCCCTCGCCGGTGCCGGGACCAATTTGCTGATGCGCTGCTTCGGTTATGCGGTCGAGTGGCGCCCCTTCGACAGCGTCACGGTGCGGAGTCCGGGTATGAGTGCTGGCGGGCCGAAGACGGGGTGGCCGAGGGTCAGCGCGGTGCTCGCGGCGCGGACCGATTCGGTGGTGGCGGACTCCAGCCGAAGGGCGGACTACCAGGACATCCGCTGCGCAGTCCCCCCGATCTCGAAGGTGGACACCCTGCTCATGAGCACCACCGGGCGCGCCCTTGTACTGCGGCTCTCGCGCGCGGATGTGCCGCGCCATGTGTTGCTGCTGGCCGATGCCGGCCTGCTCCGCAACCGCGCCCTCAGGGAGACTGAAGCGGGGCCTTTCGCGCTCAGGCTGTTCGCCGGGAGCTACGACCGGGTGATCTTCGAGGAGGCGCATCACGGCTTCTCCGATGGCGGCTCGCTTGCCGGGGCGACCATTGAGTGGAGTCTGCGCTCGCCGTGGGGCTGGGCGATGTGGCAGCTTGCCGTGGTCGGGCTGCTGGCGCTCTTCGCTGGCGCGTTCCGCTTCGGTCCGCCGCGGTCGGTGCTCGAGCGCAAGCGGCGGTCGCCACTCGAGCATGTGCGCGCGCTGGCCACCGCACTGGCGGCCGCGCGGGGCCACGATGTGGCCATCGGCTCTATCGTCGAGGGGCTCCGGCGCCGGCTGCAGCCGGCGGGTCAGCGGACCCGGGGCGACTCGCGTCAATGGCTCGAGCACCTCGCCGCAAATGTGCGGACGCCGCGCGCGCGTGCGGCGGTCGACGCGCTGCAGCTACTCACCCGGCCCGGACAATCGCCAGCGGGCGTGCTCGGGGCCGCCAACGCCGTGGAGGATGTGTGGGAGGAACTACGCCCCTGACACCGGAGGACGTGCGAGTCCAGGCGGACGCCGCGCACGCACTGCTCGAGCAGCTCGGTCGGGTGATCCTCGGCCAGGACGAGGTGCTGCGTGAGGCGGTGCTCGCGCTGATGGCCCGCGGGCATGTGCTCTTCGAAGGTGCGCCCGGCACCGCCAAGACCCTGCTGGTCCGTACGCTGAGTCAGGCGATGGGCCTCGAGTTCCGGCGGATTCAGTTCACCCCGGATCTGATGCCGAGCGACATCACCGGGGTGAATCTGCTCACCGGACAGGGGGATTTCAGCTTTCGTCCAGGCCCGTTGTTCGGAGACCTGGTGCTGGGTGACGAGATCAACCGTGCACCGGCCAAGACCCAGGCGGCGTTGCTGGAGGCGATGCAGGAGCGCCACGTCACGGTTGACGGAACCAGCCATCCGCTGAGCGCGAGCTTCACCGTCTTCGCCACCCAGAACCCGATCGAGTTCGAAGGCACCTACCCGCTCCCCGAAGCCGAACTCGATCGCTTCCTGATCAAGAGTCTCCTCGGCTATCCGAGCGTGGAGGCGGAGCAGGCGGTGCTGCAGCGGGTCCTGGGAGGCTTCGAGGCGTCGGAACCGGCGAGCTTCGGGGTTACCCCCGTGATGGACGCCAAGGGGCTCGGCGCGCTTCGGTCGGCGACCCGGCGGGTCCGGGTCGAGGCCACGCTGGTCGCGTATATCACGGCCCTGGTGCGGGCCACGCGCGACGCGCCGGCCCTCACGTTAGGCGCGAGCCCGCGCGCGAGCGTCGCGCTGCTCAAGCTGGCGCAGGCCGCGGCGCTGCTGGATGGCCGCGACTACGTCGTTCCGGACGACGTGAAACGCTGTGCCGCGCCGGTGCTGCGGCATCGCGTCGCGGTGGCCCCGGAACTCGAGCTCGAAGGCGTAACCGCCGACCAGGCGCTCCGCACCATCATCGAACGGATCGAGGCACCCCGATGAACCGCCCGCTCATCACATTCAGCGCCCTGCTGCTGGCCGCCACGCCGCTCGCCGCGCAGCTGCCCGAACGGGCGGTGCGCCGGACCATTCCGATCACGCGCGCCTTTGCTCGCGGGCTCGCTGCGGGGACGCGCGATTCCACTGGCCGACCCGGGCCGCGCTACTGGCAGTTGACCACCGACTACCGAATCGAGGCGTCGCTCGACAGCGCGACGGCGACGATCCGGGGACATGAGGTGGTGACCATTCACAACCCCAGTGACTCCGCGCTGAGCCGGATCGTGCTCCGGCTGTATCAGAATCTCTTCGCGCCGAATGCGCCGAAGATCACTACGCTGCCGGAGATCACCGGCGGGATCACGATCAAGAGTCTGAGCGTCAACGGGAACCGCGTGGATACCGATTCGGCGGCGGCAGAGTGGAGCACCACGACGGTCGTCAGCATCCCGCTCTCGACGCCGATCCCGCCCGGTGGGAACGGGACCCTGGAGGCCGATTGGGCCTTTCGAGTGCCGGAATCTCCGGACCTGCGGGGCGGGGGAGAGCGCATGGGGCGCTGGGGCAGGCATCTCTTCGAGGTGGCGCAGTGGTATCCGCAGGTCGCCGCCTACGACGATCTCAAGGGCTGGGACCAGGCGGAGTACCTCGGTGAAGGAGAGTTCTACAACAACTTCGGCTCCTTCGACGTGAAGCTCGATGTGCCTGCCGGGTGGCTGGTCGGCGCCACCGGGGTGCTGGCCAATCCCGCCGAGGTCCTGAGCCCTTCGGTGCGAGAGCGGCTGAGTCATGTGACCGAAAGCGACAGCACGCTCACCATCGTGGGCAAGGACGAGGGGGGCGAGGGCCGGGCGACGCTCAAGGGCAGCGACATCGTGCCGCGTGGCTCCGAAGTTGCCGGGTCCTCAAG
The DNA here is from genome assembly GCA_039930625.1 of Gemmatimonadota bacterium. Taxonomy (GTDB): domain Bacteria; phylum Gemmatimonadota; class Gemmatimonadetes; order Gemmatimonadales; family GWC2-71-9; genus JADJOM01. The sequence continues at coordinate 6,259 of JBDTTN010000114.1, forward strand.
CCGGCTCACCTGGCACTTCACCGCTGACAGCGTCGGCGACTTTGCCTGGGCCACCGCGAGCGATTTCGTATGGGACGCCACCCGCGCCACTATTCCGGGCACAGGGCCGATCCCGGTCAACATTCTGTATCTGCCGGTGCACTCGAGATACAAGACGGTCGGCCCGTTCGCGCGCCATGCGCTCGAGTTCTATTCCGCCCTCTGGATGCCTTACCGCTTCCCCCAGTTCACCCAGGTGGACGGCCCCGAAGGCGGCATGGAGTATCCGATGCTGACGATGAGCGGTCCCTGGTTTGGCGTGACGGACCACGAGATCGGACATCAGTGGTGGCCGATGATGGTCGCCAACAACGAGACCCAGTACGGCTGGATGGATGAGGGCTTCAATCAGTATATGAACATTCTGTCAGGCGCCAACTTCGAAAAAAGGGCGGCGGTCCTCGATTCGGTCGGACAGGGCTACGGGAAGGACGCACTGGTGGACGACCAGGCCACGATGATGTGGGACTCGAACCATTCCGGGGACTGGTACGGCTTCGTCACCTACAGCAAGGCGCCGATGATGTTCTCCGCCCTCGGCGGCGTCGTCGGCGACTCGGCGGTCGTGCGCGCGATGAGCGAGTACGCCCACAGCTGGCGCGGGAAGCATCCGTCGCCGTGGGACTTCATGTTCGGGATGAATCGCTCTCTCGGCCGGGATCTCGGCTGGTTCTGGTACTACTGGCTGTTCACCACGGAGACGGTGGATGGCTCCATTCAGAAGGTGGAGACCCGCGCCGGGACCACCCGCGTAACGGTTCGCCAGGAGGGCGAGATGCCCGCTCCGGTGGTACTGCGGGTGGAGTTCGCAGCCGACGGTCCGGCGGTCAGGCCGATGAAGAACGCGGTGATCACCGGCAACAGTGCAACGGTGACCTGGCCGGTGGACGTATGGTTCGCCGGGAGCCGAACCTTCGTGGCCTCGCTCAACTTCGGCCGACGGAAGATCGAACGGATCACCCTGGACCCCGGACACCGATTCCCCGATCGGAACGCGAGCGACAACGTGTGGCCGAGATGAGCCCGAGGCCGCTGGCCCTGTCGCGCCGTCTTGCGGGCCGGAACTCTGCGGCCAGCACCGGGCCGGAATGATCGTCCTGCCTGACCGGCGCTGGTACCTCGTCGCCGCCGCCCTCGCGCTACT
>JBDTTN010000115.1:0-7440 GCA_039930625.1 Gemmatimonadota bacterium
TGGGGGTGGATTCGACCCTGTTCGCGGTGAGCGACGGCTCCGGACTCTCGGCCGCGAACCTGGTGGCACCGCTCGCCTTTACGCAGATGCTCCGGTTCATCCGCCGGCATCCGCACTTCGAAGCGAACTTCGGGGCCGGCCTGCCCCAGTCAGGCGGGACCGGCTCGCTCAAGAACCGGTTCCTCGACACCCCGCTCGAGGGCCGGGTCCACGCCAAGACGGGCAGCATCTCGCGGGTGAACACGATCTCGGGTTACTTCGACCTGCCCGACGGGCGGAGCTATCTCTTCTCGGTGCAGGCCAACCATCACACCCAGGGCGGGCGGCGGATGCTGGCGCAGATCGACAGCGTCGTGGTTGCGATGGCGAAGGCCGTTACTCGGAAGAAGAAGTAGGACCCTGGGACGGGAGCGCACGTATGCACCTGCTGCTGATTCGCCACGCCGATGCGGGTGACGCCGACCCGTCCCTCTGGCCGGACGACTCGCTGCGACCGCTGACGGAGAAGGGCCTCAGGCGGCACCTCAAAGTCGCTCGGCGCATCTCGCGGCAGAAGCGGACGCCGGCCCTGCTGCTGTCGAGCCCCTGGCTGCGCGCCTGGCAGACTGCGCAGCTGACGGCGGAGCACACCGGAGGCCCGGCGCCGGTCGCCTGCCCGGCGCTCGCGGCGGCACCGAGCCTGCGCGCACTCGCCGCCGCCCTCGGCCGGCGGCCCCACGATGCGATCGTGGCGCTGGTCGGCCACGAGCCGTGGCTCGGGGAGCTCGGCTCGCTGCTGCTCACCGGCGACGCCCGTCGCCTGACAATTCTCTTTCCGAAGAGCGGCGTGCTCGGCGTCGAAGTGGGCAGCCTGGACGCTGGCGGCGGAGCCCTGGAATTCTTCTGGCGGCCGAAAGGGGAATAGGTGATTGATTCGCATCGAACAGTCGCCCTGGTCGCGGGTTTCCCGAGCAGGCCCGGCTCCGGCCCGAGTGACCCTTTCCAACCAGACTGCCTGGCATGACAACCAGGAGACCAGCCAGGAAAGTCACGCCGGCCAGACGCGGCGGGAAGACCACGGCGAAAGCGCGGCCGGCCAGGACTCCGGCCGCCGCGCCGCAGCGACCGCTGAAGGAGCAGGTGGCCGACGTGCTCGCGTCGCTGAAGCGCAGCGCCACCAAGGCCACCCGTGACGGGATGGCGCGGTACGGCATCCCCTCGGACAATGCCTTCGGGGTGCCGGTGGGCGTCATGCAACAGCAGGCCAGGCGCCTGGGTCGCAGTCACGAACTCGCCGCCGCCCTCTGGGAAACCGGCTGGTACGAGGCGCGCATGATGGCCTCCTTCCTCGACGAACCGGATCGAGTCACGCCCGCACAGATGGACAAGTGGAGCCGCGACTTCGACAGCTGGGCCATCTGCGATACCGTGTGCTTCAAGCTGTTCGACCGCTCGCCGCACGCCTTTGCCAAGGTGGAGCAGTGGTCCCGTCGGCGCGAGGAGTTCATCAAGCGCGCGGCGTTCGCGCTGCTCGCCTGCCTCGCGCTGCATGACAAGGCCGCCGACACCGAGTCCTTCGCCAGGCTGCTGCCGCTGGTCGAGCGCGGCGCCACCGACGAGCGGAACTTCGTCAAGAAGGGTGTGAGCTGGGCACTCCGGGGAATCGGCCGCCGCAACCCCGAGCTCCACTCGGCTTCGGTGGCGCTGGCTCGGCGACTCGCCGCCTCTCCCGAGGCCGCCGCGCGTTGGGTCGGAAAGGACGCGCTCCGGGAACTGACCAGCGCCGCAGTCACCCGGCGGATGCAGGCCCGACGATGAGCGCGGCTTCACGAATGCCAATCCAGCTCCGTCGAACTCTCCGTTCGCTCGTGCTGCTGAATGCCAGCATGCATCCAGCAGGTGGCATCGCTCCCGTGGGCGGGCGCCTCCAACGGATTCGGCGCTGACACCCGCACTCTGATGCCCTTATTTTGCGGGCCATGACTGCCACCCCTCTCCGCGTCGCGATCATCGGCTCCGGCCCGTCCGGGTTCTACGCCGCCGAGCATCTCCTCAAGCAGCCCTCCAGCGTCGAAATCGACCTCTTCGACCGGCTGCCGACGCCCTACGGACTGGTGCGCGGTGGCGTCGCGCCTGACCACCCGAAGATCAAGTCCGTCACCCGGATGTACGACAAGCTCGCCGCCAGTCCCTCCCTCCGCTTCTTCGGGCATGTGCTCATCGGGAAGGATCTCACCCGCGACGAGCTGCTGCAGCACTACCACGCGGTGATCTACGCGGTGGGCGCACAGAGCGACCGCGCCCTGGGTGTGCCGGGCGAACACCTCGACGGCAGCCATGCCGCCACCGAGTTCGTGGGCTGGTACAACGGACACCCTGATTACCGCGACCGGCACTTTGATCTGTCCCGGCCAAGTGTGGCCGTCATCGGCATGGGCAACGTCGCGATCGACGTGGTCCGCATTCTCGCCCGGACGCCGGATGAGCTTCGCGGCACCGACATCGCGGGGCATGCGCTCGAGGCTCTCCGGCACAGCGGCGTGCGCGATATCTACATGATCGGACGTCGCGGACCGGTGCAGGCCGCCTTCACCAATCCCGAGTTGAGAGAGCTGGGGGAGCTGAGCGGCGCAGACATCGACGTGCGTGCGGAGGAGCTGGCCCTCGATGCGGCCAGTCAGGCATCGTTTGGCATCAGCGGGGACCGGGCGACGGAGAAGAATCTGGAAACGCTGCGCCTGCTTGCGGCCAAGCCGAAGAGCGGCAAGTCCCGGACGGTCCACCTGCGCTTCTTGCGTTCCCCCATCGAGCTCATCGGTGATGGCCGCGTCGAGCGGATGCTGCTGGGGGAGAATCGACTGGTGATGGGAAAGCATGGTGAGGTGAAGGCCGAGGCGACCGGGCAGACGGAGCTGCTGGAGACGGGACTGGTCTTTCGCTCGGTGGGATACCTGGGCACGGGCGTGCCTGGCGTGCCGATCGATCCCAAGCGCGGCGTGATTCCCAACGAAGGAGGCCGCGTGCTGCAGGCGCCCGGCATCGTCGCACCCGGCGAATATGCTGTAGGCTGGATCAAGCGCGGCCCGAGCGGCGTCATCGGCACCAACAAGCCGGATGCCGTGGAAAGCACCGAGCTGCTGCTGGCGGACGCCGCGGCCGGAGCGCTCAACACCCCGGTAGCGCCCGAGCGGGCTGCGGTGGACCGGCTGCTCGCCTCCCGAGGAGTGCGAGTGGTTGACTGGGGCGGCTGGCAGCGACTCGACGAACTGGAGCGGGAGCAGGGCGCCGCCCAGGGGCGCCCTCGGCTCAAGTTCACCCGGATCGAGGAAATGCTCGCCGCCCTCGACGGCTGAGACCTGGGCCACTCCCCCTCTTTCGCGGCGCGGCATCCCCGCTGACATTACCTCGATGCGCCTTCCACTCCGCGGCTGGGTTCTCGGTCTCGCCTGCCTGCTCTCCGGCTGTGCCGCGCTGGGCAACATCATCAGCGACGTGGCGACCGAGCGGCCCCCGGCCCCACTCGACGAAGCCACGATTGCGAGTGACGCCCGCCTCGATTCACTCGGACGCATCGCCGGGAGCTTCGTCGGTGAGGGGACACGTCGTCAGGTGCACCTCCTCTCCAGCGATACCGCGCTCATCGCCGACCTCGCGCGGCGGACGCGTCCCGATCACGACCGCCGGGGCGACATCTGGCAGTGGCTCGCCGCCCGCCGGACCGTCGTGGTCAACCTCGAAGGCGCGGACAGCCCCCAGCAGGGAATTCTGGTCGGTTCTCCGGACGGACATACGCCGGTCCGGCTGACCTCGATCCTGCTGCACGGGTCGTCCTGCGGCGCCCGGGGATCGCAGGCGGAGTTCCTCGTCGATCCCCTGAGCAGCGACATCCCTTCGATGCGCGGCCCGGTCGTCGGCGCGTTCTTCGCGCCGCGCGACTGGCTGAGCAGCGTCGACACCCACGATCGTGAGCCGGTCGCGCCGCCCACCGGCGAACTCACCGACAGCCTGCTTGCCTGGACCTCGCGCGCCATGGACTCGCTGCTCAGCCGGGAGCTCTCCGCACGCGACCGCCCGCTCGCTCACACCCTGGACGACCGGCGGGCGATCAATGGACTGGAAGATGAGGATGCCGCCGATGTGCTGGCCTTCCGGCTGGACGACGGTCGGATTCGCTACGCGGTATCGCTGCGAGAGGGCCTCCGCACCGAGCGTGGCGTGCCGGTGCAGGCAGCGATCGTGATGGTCTGGGACGCGAGCGGCAACTGGCGCCAGGTGGTGTTTCGCCCGACGCTGCTCGAGTACCGTCGCAACCGGCTCGCGCGCGCCTACGGCGGCACGACCCTGCCGCTCTTCTGGCGGCGACTGGCGCCGGTCAGCGGATTCGCCTTCAAGCGGGACTATCTCTGGATGGAGCAGGTCAACGTCGAGGACGGCACCGTCCTCTGGGTGATCCTCGAACCACGCGGGAACACCGTCGTCGCGGCGGCGGAGATGGATGGGCCATGCTGACCGTTTCGACTCCCCGGCTCGACCTGCTGCCATTCGAGCCAGCCGCCATCGATGCGTTGCTCGCCGGCGATGCCTCCACGCTGCTTGCGCTCACCGGGCTCCACTTCCCGACCCCGCTCCGCCCCCCCCCGCTGATGGAGGAGGTACTGCCGCTGGTTCGCGAGGCGCTGCGTGCCGATCCCGCGAGCAGCGGCTGGTGGACCTGGCTCACCGTCGAGCGCGAGACGAAGCAGGTGACGGGGGCGATCGGCTTCGGCGGTCCGCCGGATGCCGAGGGCGCGGTGATGATCGGCTACGCGACCTATCCGGGCGCGGCGCATCGCGGCTTTGCCACCGAAGCGACGACCGCCCTGGTGAACTGGGCGCTGGGGCAGCCGGGTGTCGTCCGGGTCTGCTCCAGCATTCCGCCTGACAACATCCCCGCTCGGCGGGTAGCAGAGAAAGTCGGGATGCGGGTGGCCGGCACGGTGTGGGAGGAGGAGATCGACGACGTGCTGTTGTATGAGGTGCGGCGCAGGACGTAGTGGCGTTCAGCCTTCAGCCGTCAGCTGAATGCTGACCGTTCCCCATCTATCTTCCCAGCCATGACGATCTATACCAGGACGGGTGACGCGGGCGAGACCGGGCTCTTCGGGGGCGGCCGGGTCCCTAAGGATCATGTGCGGGTCGAGGCCTACGGCGACGTCGATGAGCTCAATTCCTGCCTCGGCGTGGTGCGATCCACCCAGCCGGTCCACTTCTTCGATCACCTGCTCGAGACCATTCAGCGCGATCTCTTCTCGCTCGGCGGTCAGTTGGCCACCCCCGACCCGGAAAAGGTGAAGAAGGCGCTGGAGAAGGCGGAGCTCACTCCCGCGCGGATCGAGGCCTTCGAGCAGATCATGGACGAATCCGACAGCGAACTGCCCGCGCTGACGGCCTTTGTGCTGCCAGCAGGCACGCCCAAGGCCGCGACCCTGCACCTGGCGCGAACCGTCTGTCGCCGAGCGGAGCGCAACGTGGTGCGGCTTTCCCACCACGCGGAGATCCCCGAGCTGTTCATCGTCTATCTGAATCGCCTCTCCGACCTGCTGTTCACCCTCGCTCGGCTCGCCAACCATCGCGATGGCGCCGGCGACGTGACCTGGTAATGGCCGTCGTCACCGTCCGGCACGCGCTCGGGGAGTACGACGTCCACGTCGAACCCGGGATTCTGCTCTCGCTTCCCGAATTGCTCGGCGCGGCCCTCGGCAAGCGCAAGCTGGTGCTGATCACCGACGATATCGTGGGCCGCTACTACGACGAGTGGACCCGCGCGACCACAGAGGCCCGCGCCCTCGGTGCCCGCTCCAGCGACGCCGGGATCCGGCTCCGCTGCGAGGCGCGCCTGACTTTTCCGGCCGGCGAGGAGCGCAAGACCCGGGAGAGCTGGATCCGCCTGACAGACGAGATGCTGGTACAGGGACTCGACCGGCACACCGCCGTCGTGGCACTGGGTGGCGGCGTCGTGGGGGACCTCGCCGGCTTCGTCGCAGCCAGCTTCCTTCGCGGTGTGCCATACGCGCAGGTCCCGACCACCCTGCTCGCCATGCTGGACGCCTCGGTGGGCGGCAAGGTCGGCGTGGACACCCCGTCAGGCAAGAATCTCGTCGGTGCATTCCATCCGCCGGCGATCGTCGTCGCCGATCCGCTGACCCTGCTGTCGCTGCCCGACCGGGTCTATCGCTCCGGCCTTGCGGAAGCGGTCAAGCACGGCCTGATCGCCGACGCGACCTATTTCGGCTGGATCGAGGCCAACGTCAGGAAACTGCTCTCGCGCGACCTGCCGACCCTCACCCACCTCGTGCATCGAAGCATCGAGATCAAGGCGTCGGTCGTCAGCCAGGATGAGCGCGAGACCGGTATCCGCGCGACGCTCAACGCCGGGCACACCGTGGCGCACGGGCTGGAACAGGAGTCGCACTACCGGCTGCCTCACGGAGAGGCGGTGGCCCTCGGCCTCATCGCCGAATGCCGCATCGCCGAACGGATGGGACTCGCGCCAGGCGGACTCGCCGATCGGGTGCAGGCGCTGATCCGGGCACTCGGGTTGCCGGTGCGGACCGGCGCCACGATCCAGGTCGCCGCCGTCCTCGAGGCGATGCTGCACGACAAGAAGAACCGCGAAGGCCAGGTTCGGCTGGCGCTCCCCGTCGGGCTTGGCGCCATGCACGAGGGCGAGGCTAAGTGGACCGTACCCGTCACCCACGACATGCTGGCGTCCGCGATCGCCGGGCTGGCCTGATCCACATATCCAGAGGGTTTTCCCCTCGAAATCCCCATCTGAACAGTCAGTAAACTATTGGGGCACAAGGGATTAGAGACAGCCTTCCAAGTAGTAGGGAGCGGCTGCCGAAGGCTGGGCGTGGACAAACGCCGCAACGGACTGTCACTGAACGATTTGTGATGTGGAAATCAGATTCTGCTTGACCAGTTTTTTGTCGCGTCCTATATTCGCACACCTCTCGGCGGTCACCCCCTGCACGACCGCTCCTCATCAGACAACCAGTTGGGCAAGCCTCGCGGAGCATTCATGGCAGCGTCGCATGATGGCCGGGCCAGCGCGTTTTTTCGTCCCACAGCCACCGGGTCCTTCGACCAGTATCTGCGAGACATCCAAAAGCTTCCCATGATTACCGACCCGGCCGAGGAGAAGCGGCTCGCCCGGTTGGCACTGAAGGGAGACGAGAAAGCGGCGGAACGCCTGGTGACGGCGAACCTCCGCTTCGTCATTTCCTACGTCAAGAAATACCAGGGGCACGGACTCGATCTCTCCGAGCTCGTTGCCATCGGTAACGAAGGGCTGCTGAAGGCGGTGCGGAAGTTTGACCCCGAGCATGGAGTGAAGTTCATCTCCTACGCGGTCTGGTGGGTCAGGCAGGCGGTGCTCAAGGCGCTCGCGGAGCAGACCCGGAGCGTGCGGATCCCGCTCAA
>JBDTTN010000116.1:0-7358 GCA_039930625.1 Gemmatimonadota bacterium
GCGTCATGCGCTCAACGACCCCGGTCTTCCCCGCCACCTCGATCACGTCGCCGAGCGCGAACTGCGACTCGACCAGGTAGAAGAATCCGGAAATCACGTCCTTGACGAGGCTCTGCGCGCCAAACGAAACAGCGAGGCCGAGGATGCCGGCGCCCGCGAGCAGCGGGCCGATGTCGATAAAGGCGTTGAGTGTGAGCAGAATGCCGAGAATGACGATGGTCACCCGCCCCACACTGCGGAGCAGTTGGGAGATGGTGTGGCCGCGCTGCTCCCGCTCGCTGAAGGTGGTATCGTCGCCATCGTCCACCGCGCGCTCGATCCGCCTGGCGATCAGGGTGACCGCGCGCATGCCCAGATAGCAGAGGACCCAGACGAACAGCACCTGGATGAGCTTCCGCATCATGAGTCCCGCGTCCAGCTGGAAGACGCTGGCCAGGTCTCGAATCCATTGGGGGATGGCGATCAGCAGGGCGTGCACGACAGGGCCTCGGCGGTGACGGCCACGGCGGCCGGGGCAGGAACATACGAAGCCCCGGCGGGGGCTTCAACCCGGGGAGTTAGAAGCCGAGCTGGAGCCCCGCCACCACGCTCGCGAATTCCCGGGAGGAGATGCTGCCCACGCCGTCAAAGGCGGAGTGGTACCGGGCCTCGAGCAGCACTCCGGCCCGGTTGCCTCCGATCGGGAAGAGCACGCCGAGTCCGGCGTTGCCCCCCAGCGCACGGGTCTTCCCGGCCGCGCTCGGGGAGTAGCGGTAGTCACCGAAGCCGAGGACCAGATAGGGCCGCACCTGTCCGGTCGTGGTTGCGCCGAGTCGCACGAATGCGCCGATCAGGCGGGCCTTGCGATCGCCCCCGATATCGTGCTGGCCGAATTCCCCGCCAATCGTTAGCCGCCGGAACCGGAGCCCGATTTCCGCCTGATAGGAGAATCCTCCCCCGGAGTTCGGACTGGTCGTCCCCACGTCGAAGCCCGCACCCGCAAAGCCGGCTGCGAAGATGGGAAGCTGGGCCGTGGCCTGGCGCGCCACCAGGAATGGAAGGATCAGCGCACCGACTCTGAGTGGCAGTCGCACGTGGTCACCTCTGGCGGACTTCGAGACGGATGGGTCGCGGGAGGCCGTGGTGTGGTACGCTGACCTCGGCCCAGAGCTCCTGACCCGCATCCAGGCGGGAAGGATCGCGTACCTTCTCGGGGACGAAGTAGGCAAGCGGCTCATCCACAACCACCCCACGGGCCTGCGGGGGTGCGGGCTGGCGAATGGGGAATCCACTCCAGCCCGCCGCCTTCCGCACCTTGAGCTGCCCATCGCTCACGAAGAACTCAACCGGTCCAATGCTGTCGCCGGCGGCCCGCACGTCGGTGGCATCCAGCCAGAGGCGAATGTAGCGCCCGCGGAAGGGATCATCGGGATCGACGGCGACGGTTCGAGCCCAAACCCGGGGGAGGGTGGCGCGATCAAAGCCCAGCTTCGCGAAGATGGCGAGCGCGAGCAGCAGGTGGATGAGCATGAGCCAGATGCCGCGGCCGCTGGGCTTCATGCGACCTCCGTCCCCTCGGTGGAATGGACCAGCCGCCGGCGCAGTCGTTCCAGCACCCAGCCGAGCACGAGGAAGAGCGCGCCCCCGGTAAGCAGACTGGTCGCACGACCGAGTTTGTCGAGCACGTTCGAGAAGTAGAAGACCACGACGGTCAGGGCGAACGCGGCCATGCCGAGATTGATGCGCCGACGACTGCCGTCGAACACACCCGACGCGGTGAGCCCGACCGCTCCCGCTGCCCCCCAGAGATAGACCCAGGCCTCCGGATGTGGTCCGAGATTCACTCCGGCGGCGACCCAGAGCGCCCCGAGTATCGCGAGCCACGCCTCCCGCCCGCGCAACCAGGCCGCGAGCCCCAGTGGCGCCATGAGGGCGATCGCCCACCAGAAGGCGCGAACCGTCACGGGCAGGTCGGACTGGCTCCGACCCCAGGGCTCCTGTCCGAGCAGCGCGACGAAGACGCCTAACGGAATGAGTGCCACCGCTCCGACAACCGCGAGGGTGGTGCGGTCGGCGCTGCGCCGTCTGCGAGCATCGGCCATCAGGTACACCAGGGCCAGCAGCAGGAGGCCGCCGGCCAGCGCGGCGGGAGAGGCGTGTCCGAAACTCCCGATCCGATCGGTCCACTCCGCGGCCAGCCACCCCGGCGTGAGGATCGCCGCGAAGAGCAACTGCGGCCAGGAGCGGAGCAGCAGATAACCCGCCCACGCGCCGATGGCCCAGAGCAGGAACCCCTGGGCCCAGCTGGCCTGGAGGTGGTAGGTCTGGCCGGCGAGGAATATGGTCGCGCCGAGTGCGGCGGTGCCGACCGCGTGAAACGTCGTGGCGAGAGGAGGAAACCGAGCGGTGACGATCGAGCCCGCGCCATGGAACAGGCCGATGAGACCCAGCAGCAGGCCCATTCGGGCGAGGGGCGCGAGGTCATCCCAGTGCGCCGCAACGACGAGCAGCACGCCCGCCGCCAGCATCAGTCCGCCGAGCGCGAGCGCGATCAGCACCGGCCATCGGAGCCGTGTCGGTGCGCCGCGCGCATCCTCGAAGGCCCGGATCCGCTCGGCGGTGGCCGCGTCGATGACGGCCGCCTGCTGCCACCGCTCGAGCTGCTCGTCGATCAATGCACGTCCTTCGGCGGGCGCAGCACCAGTGTGGGATGGGTGGAGCCGCGAATGACCTTGTCGGCAACGCTACCGACTATGAGCCGCTCGAACCCGCCGGCGCCATGACTCGCGAGCGCGACGAGATCAACCTTCAGCTCGTCGGCCTGGGCGATGATCGCCCCGGCGGCGGTGGCAGCGTCGACCTGGTGCGTGGTGACCTTCAACCCGTCCTTGCGGAGTCGCGCTGCGACGCCCTCGAGGTAAGCCGAAGCGGCGGCCTTCAATTCCTTCACGGCCGCTGCAGAAGTCGGCATGACCATCAGGCCGGAGGGATCAACTAGCGGCAGCGGCGGCTCGACGACCATCATCAGGGCGTACTCGGCGTTGAAGGGACGGCCCAGCATGGTGGTCGCGACCAGCGCCTGCTCACTGAACGTCGACCCATCCAGCGCCAGGAGGATCCGCCTGAGCACCGGCGGTGGCGCCGCCTCCGCGGCCGGCCGCACCAGCAGCACCGGCAGGTGCAGCGCCCGCATGAGGTGGTCCGCCACGCTGCCGAGCCAGAAGCGGCTCATCGGTCCCCGACCATGGGTGGTCACCACAACCAGGTCAGTGCCCGAGCTCTCCATGTGCTGCTGCAGCGCATCGGTCACCGCCCCGTCGAGTAGTGTAGCAGTGACCGGCACATTGGCGGCCCGCCGCATCCGCTCCACGATTCCCGAAAGATAGATCTGCTCCCGGGCCCGGGCCTCCTGCTCGAGTTGAGCCTCGATCTCCGGCACTTCCATGGTGGTGGCGAGGGCGGGCACGAGATGATGAACCAGGGCAACCTGCAGGATGGCACCGGAACCGCGGGCGATCTCGAGGGCGAGCGGAAGCGCCTGCTCCGCAAACGGGGAGCCGTCCAGCGGCACGCAGATGGAGCGATACATGGATCCGGACATATGCCCTCAACTCTGATGGAGACAGCTTCAATTGTGCTGCCGCTGCCCTGAAGGCCGGGTGAAGCTGTGGCGAAGGTGCGTTCCCGCCGATCGGAGGCTGCCGTGTCCCCCGCGGGAATTGGCTGGATCAGCGCCCCAGCAGCAGTCCGACCACGCTGGCGACGGTCATCGCCAGCAGTCCCAGTGAGGCGCGCCGGCGGAATTCGCCGGCACCCAGCACCACGACCACCGAGAGCTTGAGCAGGGTGTTGGCGAGGACTCCGATGGCCATCGCGGTGGCCGCCAGGCCTACCCCCTCCTCGACGGCCACCCGGCTCATCGACAGGGTGAGTGCGTCCATGTCGGTGAGGCCTAACAGGGCAGAGGATGCCAGCACGCCCGCGCCACCGAAATATGCCCGGACAAGGTACATGGCCATCAGCACGGCCTGGAAGCCGAGCGCGAGCAGGATCGCTGAGCCAAGCCGCAGCGGGCTCCGGCCCTCGATTGGTGCCGGGGCGTCGGTGTTCGCCGCAGCACTTCGCAGGCCAAGTCCGATCAGCAAGGCGCCGACGAGCAGGGGTGGCAGGAAGAACGGCACGAGGGCGATCGTAAGCGGAGGACAGAGCACCAGCGTGAGCAGGCCGAGTCGCGGCAGCAGCACAGTGCAGGCGCCGACCACTCCGATGGCGAGCGGCGCTGAGCTCACTTCGGAATGCCGACTCTGGCGGGAGAAGGTCATCGCGACTGCGGTCGAGGAGATCAGACCACCGAGCATGCCGGCGATGACCGTCCCGTGGGTGTGCCCTGCCGCGCGCCGCGCGAGATAGCCGGCGAAATTCAGCCCGGAAACGATGAGGACGACGACCCAGAGCTCCCGGGGCCGGATCCCCCCAAGGGGGCCGAATGGCCCCGAAGGCAGAATCGGGAGGATGACCAGCCCCAGCACGGCGAACTGCAGTCCGGCCCGCAGCTCCACCTCACCGAGCCGTTCGACGAAGTGGTGGATGACACTCTTCTCGCGCAACACCAGCACGATGAGCGCGCCTACCGCGGCCGCGAGGCGGAGTTCCCCGAATCCTGCCATCGCCCCGAGCGCAAGCACCACGATCGCGGCGACTTCGGTGGTCCCGTCCGCCGAGGACGAGCTGCCTCGTGAGGCCGCAACGACGTATGCGGCAACCGCGAGCAGCACCGCTCCCGCGACGACCGCAGTGGCGATCGCCACATCTCCACGATCCGCAAGGAACCCCGCTATCCCGCCGATCAGACCGAGCAGCAGAAAGGTCCGGACCCCTGCAAACCGGGCACCGGGGCCGCTCGCATGGCCGGACCATTCACGCTCGATCCCGACGGCAAGGCCGATGAGCCCCGCGACGGCGAGGTTGGCGACGATAAGCAGGTCAGCGTCGATCGGAGACTCCGCCGGTGGCTGGGATGGCTGGCCCGGCGAACCCGGGAAAACCCGGGAAAACCCGGCCGGATCAGAGGGGAACTGTCAGTACCGTGCACGGGGCTTCATGCACCAGCCGGCGCGCCACACTGCCGCCTTCGATCGCTGCCGGCCCGCCACGGTGATAACCGACGACCAGCACGTCCGCCTCGTAGGCACCGACCTCGCGAATGAGTTCATCGACGATCGCGCCGTTGCGGATCACCACCGGTCCCGCCGCGCCTTCCCGGAGCGGTTCGTCCCACCCGCCGCTGCCAAGGTCCAGACCGGCCCGCCGGCTGTTCACCAGCTCCAGCAGCCTGGCGCTGCGGGCGGTCAGCAGCCGCGGGGCGCGAACTTCATCTTCGTGGATCGGCTCGACGCTGACGACCCGAAGTCGGGCGCCGGCCGCCCGGGCAAAGTTAATCGCGGGAAGCAGGACCCCCATACCCCGCTCGGAACCGTCGAGAGCGACCAGCACCCGCGCGAATGTCCTTGCCTGCGGGGTGACGATCAGGCACGGGGTCGGACTGCGACGCGCGAGGGAGTCGGCGGGATCTCCGATCGAGAGCGCTTCACTGGCAGGACCTCGCGACCGGCCGATGACGATCAGGTCGGCGCGCACCAATTCCGCGAACCGGCCGATTTCGATTCCGGGCAGGCCCGTGGCGACCGCAGTTTCCACTCGCGGCGCGTCAGGCACTTGCAGCAGCGTGTCCCGGACCATGGCGCGAAGCCGCTCGAGTGCCTGAGTTCTGCTGGGTTCGTCCGCCGGGGGCGCGATCACCGTGAGCACACTTACCCGGACTCCCGCGGCGCGCCCGAGGCCGCCCGCCGCGAGCAATGCGGCGCGGCCCCCTTCGGATTCATCCGCGGCGGCGAGAATGTGGCGGACGCGCACTCGACCTTTCTGATGAGCCAGCGCCATGGTAGGCCGCCATCCATGAAGCAAACGTGAATCGTCATGGAACCCTTCGGGTCGCCTCACGGCCGCGCACACGCTAGAATTGGCCGGTATGAAGCACCCATCATCAGGCTCGAGGAGTTCAGCCACCGGGGAACTGGCGCGACTTGAGCAGCTCGCCGCCGAAGATGCGGCGCTCATCTCAGAGCAATCGCTGGATCGGGTGCTGCAGCGGGTCGTAAACCTGGCCGCCGAGGTGATCGGTGCTCGCTACGCCGCCGTCGGACTGCTCGGCGCCGACGGCCGGACCCTGGCGACGTTCACCACTGCGGGAATCAGCACCGAGGAGCGCGAGCGCATCGGCACGCCGCCTCACGGTCGCGGCGTCCTTGGGCTCGTCATTCACGAGGGCCAGACCGTTCGGCTCGGCGACCTCACCAAGCACCCGGTGCGCCACGGCTTTCCCGCCCACCATCCCCCGATGGCTTCCTTTCTGGGTGTGCCGATCATCGGCAAGCGCGGAGTGGTCGGCGATCTGTACCTCACCGAGAAGCTGGGCGGCGGGGAGTTCACCCCCGAGGACGAGCATATCGCGGCGCTGCTCGCGTCGAAGGCCGGGGCAGTGATCGAGAATGCCCGCCTGCACGAGGAGAGTGCCCGGCTCCTCGAAGAGGTTCAGCAGCTGCACCGTTCCCGCGAGCGATTCTTCGCGATGGTCAATCACGAGCTGCGCAATTCGCTCGCGGCCGTCTTCGGGTGGGCCGAGATGCTGGTGCGCCGGAAGGACCCGGCGACGGTCCCGCGGGCCGCGTTCGAGGTGCTGGATTCTGCCGAGCAGGCGATCGGCCTGATCAACGACCTGCTCGACCTGTCCCGGCTGGACGAGGATCGACTGAAGCCGGTCCTCCGCGAAATCGACTGTGGTGGCGTGATTCGTCAGGCACTCAGCCGCGTCACCCCCCCCGCCGAAGGCAAGCGGGTCAAACTGGTGGCGGATATCCCCGAGGCTGTACCGCTCTGCCGCACCGACCCGCACCGGGTCGAGCAGATCCTCATCAACGTGCTCGTCAACGCCATCCGCCACACCCCGCCTGCCAGCACGGTCACGGTGTGTCTCCGCCACGTGCCCCCCAATGTCGAATTCCAGGTCCAGGACCAGGGTCCCGGCGTTCCTGCGGAGGAGATCGAGCGCATCTTCGACGTCTACCAGACGAAGGCGGGCGAGGAGGGGAAAGGAAGCGGGCTGGGTTTGCCGCTCTCCAGGCGGCTGGCCCGCCTGCTGGGGGGAGAGCTGCTGGCACTGGTGGAGAGCGGCCCCGGAGGCCGCTTCATCCTCAGGCTTCCGGCGGCCGACGCGTGAAGGTACCTTCACAATCGGTTCGCGAGACGTTCACGCTTCCCGCATAGTTTGGGCTCCATGAAAATCCTCTGCGTGGAAGACGACCGGAAGGTCGCGGGATTCA
>JBDTTN010000117.1:0-7324 GCA_039930625.1 Gemmatimonadota bacterium
ACCTCGCGCTCTTCGCCGAGGGGAGCGTCCGGTGGCTGGTGACCGACGACACGCGAAACCTGCTGGCCTACGAGCGGGCCCTCGGTGATCAGCGGGCGATCGTGGTGTTCAACAATGCCGATCGTCGCCAGACGCTCGCGGTCGCGGCCGAGGGCCGGTACCGGGCTGCCTACCCTGCCGGAGACGCGGTGAGCGCGAGCGGCGGGAAGCTCACGGCCGACCTGCCACCGCGCTCCGCCCGGGTGTGGCTGAGGGAATAGGCGAACAACCGATGGCCATGGACGACGCGGCCTTTGCCGCACTGGTCGAGCGACTGGAGCGGCGGGCCGCGCACGCGCCGACGGCCTACCGGCTCCGCGTCCTCGGCCTCGCGGCCCTTGGCTACGGCTACATGCTCGGGGTCCTGCTGCTGCTCATCGCCGTGGCGATCCTCCTCGTGGCGACGCTGCGCGGACTCGCCATCAAGCTCGTGATTCCGCTGCTGGTGGTGATCGGCGCCGTGGCCCGCGCGCTCTGGGTCCACCTGCCGGCGCCCGAAGGCGTGCCGCTGAAGGAAGCCGATGCGCCGGCGCTGTTCACCCTGGTGCGGCAGGTGCAGCGCCAGCTCCGGGCGCCCCGGGTTCACACCATCCTGATCATCCCCGAGGTCAACGCGGCGGCGGTCCAGCTCCCCCGGCTCGGGCTCCTTGGCTGGTACCACAACTATCTGCTCATCGGTCTCCCCCTGCTGCAGGCACTGGCGCCCTCCGAGTGGCAGGCTGTGCTCGCTCACGAACTGGGGCATCTGTCCGGCAGGCACGGCCGCTTCGGTGCCTGGATCTACCGCACCCGCGCGACTTGGGGAAGGCTGCTGCCGATCATCGAGGCAAAGCAGAGTGCCGTCGGTCGCTTCCTGTTCCACGGCTTCCTCGAGTGGTACGGTCCATGGTTCAACGCCCACACCTTCGTGCTCGCCCGGGCGCAGGAGTTTGAGGCGGATGCCGCATCGGCGGAGATCGCCGGGGCCGATGCCGCCCGGGGCGCGCTGCTCCGCCTGGAAATCGCGGACCACGTCGCGGGCGGGTTCTGGGTCGGACTCGAGGCGCGCGTCCGGGAGCTGTCCGAGCCGCCGCAGGATCCCTTCCAGCAGTTACGCTTCGTGCTGGCGAGCGGCGTGACCGATGGATCCGGCACCGAACGGATCATGCAGGCGTGGCAGCGCACGAAGCGCTACGACGACACCCATCCCGGACTCGCCGATCGCCTCGGGGCCCTCGGCTGGTCCTCGAGCGCCAACGAGCCGCCACCTCCGCCGGAGCCGCTGCATGAGCCGTCGTCGGCCAGCGTGTACCTCGGCCCGACCGAGACGAAGCTCGCGCAGGCGTACGATGCGCGGTGGGTGGGTCAGGTGAAGGAGTCGTGGCAAGCCAGGCACGCGACACTCGCGGTGGCCCGCGAGACCCTCACCCGGCTCGACGGCCAGTCGGACGTTCCCCTCACTCCCGAGGAGGAATGGAACCGGATCAGTGCTTGTATCACCCTCGATGAGACCGATCGGATCAAGACGCTGTGCTGCGCGCTGCTGGAACGGGAGCCTGACAACGCCGTGGCGCACTTTCAGCTCGGGCGCTCACAGCTTGAGCGAGGGGATGCCGAGGGTGTCGCGCATGTCGAGGCCGCGATGCGCCTCGACAGCGAGGCAATTGTGCCCTGCTGCATCGTGCTTATGCGGTACTACGAGGGACGCGGGGAGGCCGAGCGGGTCGAGCAGTATCGGACGGTCGGGCTTACGCGGGAGCGGCTGCTCAAGAATGCGGAGCAGGAGCGGCGCTTCCTGACGAAGAAGGCGACGCTCGTGGTGCACGGCTGGGAGGACACGCAAGTGGCGTCGCTGGTGACACAGCTCGCGAAGATTCCGGGCGTCGGAGAGGCCTGGCTCGCCCGGCGGGTCGTCACCTTCATGGTGGATCGCCCCTGCTACGTCCTCTTCGTCCTGCCGCGGACGCCGTGGTGGATGCGACACGACCGGAAGCGGGCGGGGAAGCTGGTCCAGGCCGTCGCCCAGCAGGTGGCCTGTCCGGAGCCGCTCCAGATCTTCCACCTGGCCGGTCCACTCCGGCCGCTGCGGAAGCGCCTCACAAAGATCCCGGGCGCCCGCATCGTCTGAGTCGGGCGGCGGGCGTTACGGTGCCGGCCCCGCCTCTCCGAGCAGCACCAGCGGCCAGGCGGTCGTGAGCGTAATGCTTCCGCCTGCCACCTTGCCGCTTGCCCCCGAATACCCATCCACCAGCTCGGTGCCATCGGGGAAGACCCCGTAGACGGGAATGGTCTTCCCGCCGTCGCCCTGATCCATCGCAATCAGTACGCGGTCGTGAACTGCGCCCGCGTCGAGCGTCCGACTGAAGATGTAAGGCTCTGCCTGCAGCATACGGTGCGCCCCCGCCCCGATCGCCGGATGCTCCCGACGGAATCGTCCCAGCTTCCGCCAATGCTCCAGCACCGCGGCGGCAGCGCTCCCACGGGTGAGATCGGACCAGTTCATGAGCGAGCGCAGGTTCGCGTCACCCTCGGCCCCCGGAACCTTGAGTGGCCGTGCGGTCTCGTCGCCGTAGTAGATCTGGGCGCCGCCCGGTGCCAACAGCAGTCGAGTACCGGCGCCGAGCGGGTCCTTCCGGTCTCCGTCGTAGGGCGACCCGTCGTCGTGCGAACTGACATAGTTGAGGATCGCGACCCCGCGCAGCGCTCCACTACGGAGGGTCTCGGCGTAGCGACTGAAGAGGCCGTCAGGCGACCCGGCGATCTCTCCCTTGAACCCGAAATTGATTAGCGCATCGTACCCGTGCGCGAAGTAGTCCACCTTCCGATCGCCGAAATCGTACATCCGCCCCTGACCCGGTGCCCAGCCATAGACCTCCCCCACCATGTAGAAGGGGACGCTGTCCAGCAACTGCCGTGGATGCGTGTGTTTCCACTCGGCGAACGCTCCATCGGCCTCGCGCTTCAACTCGGCGGCGACCGACTCGCCGAAGTGCTTGGCAGTGTCCATCCGGTAGCCATCGAATCCGTACTCACGCACCCAGTCGGTGAGCCACTTGATGATGTAGTAGCGCGGTGCGCGCGGGTAGCCGGTACGGGTGAAGAAAGCGTTGAGGGAAGCCCGCTCCGCGTCCAGCCGCCCCTCCTTCCGCCATTTCTCGATCAACAGCGGCGGGAGATCCACGGGTGCGTCGCTCTCGGTGCGGATGTCGGGGAGCGTTGCGACCAGGGTGCACGCCGTGGCGGTGGCGTAGTCGCGATAAGTGCAATTCGGACCGGTGCGGACCCAGTCCTCCGGCCACCCCGGATCCAGCGCGGTCACAGGTCCGGTATGGTTGATGACGGCGTCCATGATGACTCGGATGCCATGCCGGTGGGCCGCATCGACCAGGGCGCGGAGATCTGCACTGGTCCCCAGGGCCGGATCCACCGCGGTCCAGTCGCGAGTCCAGTAGCCATGGAAGCCGTAGGTCTTTCCGGTCCCTTCATTCACGCTGCCGTGAATCTGTTCGACGAAGGGCGTCATCCAGATGGCGGTGACACCAAGGCTGTCGAAGTACCCCTCATCCACCTTGCGAAGCACGCCCTTGAGATCCCCGCCCTCGAAATTGCGCAGCAGCGCCCCGTCGTGAGCACGTCCCAGGGCGTGATCGTTGCCGGAGTCCGCATCCAAAAAGCGATCCGTGAGCAGAAAGTAGATCGTGGCGCTGTTCCAGAAGGTCGCCTGACTCGGCGACGCCGTCACCGGATCCGCGGCGCGCGCCGCTTCGCTCCGTGGCGCTGGCGGACACCCCCCGAGCAGGAGGGCGCCGAGTCCGATCAGACCGAGGGTGGGAAGCCTGGGTGCCATGGCGTCGCATCCGCGTCGTCCCGGTCCTCAACCCGGAGGGTGAGCGCTGCGGCGAGGAGGAGGGACCCTCCGCCGATCGCGAGGGCGTAGATGGCCTCGCCGCCGAAGAAGCGACCGACGAAGAAGCCCAGCAGGGCCGCTGCGACGATCTGGGGGATCACGATGAAGAAGTTGAACACGCCCATGTAGTAGCCCATCTTCGACGGCGGCAGCGACCCGGTCAGGATCGCGTACGGCATGGCCAGGATGCTTGCCCACGCGATTCCCACCCCCACCATCGAGCCCAGCAGGAAGCGCGGATCCTTGAGCACCAGGATCGAGAGCAACCCGAGCGCGCCGCAGGCCAGGCAGATCGCGTGGGCGATCTTGCGGCTGGTCTTCCTCGCCAGCACCGGAATCAGGAAGGCCACGACTGCCGCGACGCCGTTGTAGGTGCCGAATCCCACGCCAACCCAGTTGGCCCCCTCGTTGTACAGGGCCGAGCCGGTGTCGGTCGTGCCATAGAGGTGGCTGGTTACGGCCGGCGTGGTGTAGATCCACATCGCGAAGAGTGCGAACCAGGAGAAGAACTGGACGGAGGCCAGTTGTTTCATGGTGTGGGGCATGTCCTGGAAATCGTTCAGGATGGTGACGAAGCCATTGTCGTAGCGGCCGCGCCGTTGCAGCAGTCCGCTGACGATCAGCAGCAGACCGACCACCCCCACTCCGGCGGAGAGAATAAGAACCTGGTAGATCGCCGCACTCGCCAGCCAGGCACTTACCAGCGCCCCGACGACCAGCAGGATACTCCCCACCCGGATCTGGCGATTGCCATTCTCGGCATATTCCGCCGCGGTTCGCCGTTCCCGGACGGTCACCTCCCTCGCCTGGTTCTCGGAAAAGGCGGCCATCTCCTCGGGCGAGTACTCCTTCGACCGGAGCACGGTCCATAGTACCGCCGCGAAGAAGACCGCGGCGCCGAAGATGAACGAGAAGCGTACCGAATCGGGAATGATGTGCGGCGGGGCCTCGTTGCTCACGCCGAATCGTGTCGTCAGGAGCCAGGGGAGGATGGAAGCCGCGACTGCACCGGTTCCGATGAGAAAGCTCTGCATCGCGAAGCCGGTGGTCCGCTGCTCCGATGGGAGGTTGTCGCCCACGAAGGCGCGGAAGGGCTCCATCGAGATGTTGATCGAGGCATCCATGATCCAGAGCATGCCCGCCGCCACCCAGAGTGCCGGTGAGTTAGGCATTGCCAGCAGCGCGAGCGACGCGAGAATCGCCCCACCGAGGAAATAGGGGCGCCGCCGGCCGAGGCGATTCCAGGTACGGTCGCTGAAGTAGCCGACGATGGGCTGGATCAGGAGCCCGGTCACCGGCGCGGCGATCCACAGGATGGGGATGTTCTCCACCTTGGCGCCAAGGGTCTCGAAGATCCGGCTCACGTTGGCGTTCTGCAGCGCAAAGCCTATCTGGATGCCGAGGAAGCCGAAGCTCATGTTCCAGATCTCCCAGAACGAGAGCCGCGGCTTCGATCGGACGGCGAGGGAAGCGGTGCCAGCGGCGGCGGGTGTTGCCATTGGGTTCCGGGGCCTCAGGAGTGGGCGAGCGGTAATGCGCTCACTTGGGGATTCCGCGCATGGTGGAGGTGACGGAGAATCCGTTCCACCTCGGGGTCGGTGAGGATCTCGTCGAGCAGGCGGCGCATCGGACGCTGCCAGTTGGGACGTACGGACGATGGAGTGCCAGGAAGATTCACCGCGACCTCCTCGAGCCAGAGATCCTCCCACCAGGGGACCACGAGCGGGCTCTCCGAGCGGCCGAGCCACTCCAGCAGCGCGACCAGAAAGCTGCGAGGGTCCTGCACGCTGCTGCCCAGATGCTCCGCAAGCCAATGAGTGGCGCGCAGGCGCTCGTCACGGACGGCAGGGACCGCCGACTCGGCCAGCAGTCCATAGCGTACCCGGTCCGCAATGTCGTTGCCCAGGATCCACCCCGCGAAGGTCGGCGTATCATGGGTGCCCACGAGGGCCATGTCCGCAGCCGTCGGGGGGGCGACCTCCGGGCCCGCCGAGGCCTGAAACATCGCCAGGTACATCCCCCAGATCCGGTGACGTGGCAGCGCCTCGAAGATCTCGCGCGGGACATTGCCGAGGTTCTCACCCACGACCTCGCAGCGTCCGCGGTGCGACTCGAGGGAGAGCACCGCAAACAGCTCCTCCGCAGGATACGTCACGTAGGTCCCGTCGTGCAGCCCGAAGCCGTGGGGAATCCAGTAGAGCCGAGTCCACGCCATGATGTGGTCCACCCGGAGCACGCCGGCGAGCCCGGCCTGATGGGCGATCGACGCGGCAAGGTAGCGATGGCCCTCGCGGCGGGAGGCGCCGGGAAGTACCGGGCTGAAGCCCCAATCCTGTCCACTCGGGAAGCCCGCGTCAGGCGGCGCACCTACCGACATCCCGTCGCCAAAGAGCGCCTGACGGGACCAGGGATCGTAGCCGTCCGGGTGGACGCCCACCGCGAGGTCGAGCCCGAGACGAAACCCCTCGTGGTCAAGGTGCTGCCTGAGTTCATGGAGCTGACGGCGGGCCTGAGTCTGCGCGACGAGTTGGAAGCGCTCTTCGTCGGCATCCACCTGGTCGGACGTCAGAGTCCCTGCCCGCGCGGCCGCAGGCCAGTCGCGCCAGTTCCTGCCGAGCCGAGCCTGCGCGCCGCGGAACCGGGCGTAGCGGAGGAGCTCCTCGTCCAGGTGTACTGGGTCAGGCGCGAGGTGGCCAGCGAGCGCCTTGCGCACTTCGGCATCGCACGCGGTGACATCGAGAGCGCTCGGGGTCGCGGTCGGCCGATGCGCCTCCCCGAGATCGAGGATTAACTCCGACCAGAAGAGCCGGCTGACCGGCGAGTAGGGGCTGCACTCCGGCCACTGGGTATTGAACGTGGGGAGGAGCGGGAGGGCGGTGACCAGGTCCCCGCCACGCTCACCGATCCAGTGGCAGAGCAACCGGAGATCCCGGAGGTCCCCGAGGGAGCGGCTGCGCGACGAGCGAAGCGCCGCGAGGTGGGTGCCGACGCCCCAGGAGCGATGTGACCCCGCCCTGCGCCACGATGCCACCGGCGCCGCGATGACGGTGCAGCTCTCGGCTCGGTCACGCGATTCGACTGTCAGGCAGTGGTAGCCGATCGGGAGGGCCTGGGTCGCGCGAAGCTCGGTGCCGTGGACCTCGACCGGTGCGCAGTCGCCGCTCTCGAGGCGGAGCTCCGCTGTGAGTCCCCGCCCACGAAGATGGTTGACAGACAAATGGCCGTCCCATGCGACGAGCACCGGCGGTGCGACGGCGGACTTCTCGGATGCGCGACGCAATTGGAGCGCGTCGCCTGCATCGCTCGCCTTCGCGATTGGCGCGCCCATGGCGGCGCAGACCCGGATCAGGGTCTCGGGAGCGACGGTGATCTTCTTGCCGAGGCCGTCGGTGTACTGCG
>JBDTTN010000118.1:0-7267 GCA_039930625.1 Gemmatimonadota bacterium
GCTGGCTTGGGCTTCCTCAAGTGGACCGATGCCCGCCATCGTCGCCTGTGCCTGATCATCCCCATCACCGTCGATTTGCTGCTGCTCGGCTTCTTCAAATACGCCGGGTTCTTCCTGGGGTCTCTACAGGGGCTCGCGCATCTCTGGGGAGCCGAACTCGCCATACCTGTGCTCCACATCGTGCTGCCGGTCGGGATTTCATTTTACACCTTTCACACCATTACCTACATAGTCGACTCATATCGAGGGACAATTCGTCCCACCAGGAATCTGTTTGAGTTCGCCGCCTACGTTTCACTCTTCTCGCAATTAGTCGCCGGTCCCATCGTCCGCTTCCGACAGATTGAAGAGGACCTTGAGAATCTGGCTCACGCGGACCGGACGCGTTGGCTTCGACGCGGCCTCATGTTCTTCGTGCTGGGGATGATCGAGAAGGTGGTGGTGGCCGATAGTCTCGCCTCATTCGTGGACCCTGCGCTCGCGGATTATCGGGCGCTGTCCAGCCTGGGTGCCTGGCTAGCGATGCTGGGCTACACGTTCCAGTTATATTTCGACTTTGCCGGGTATAGCGACATGGCGGTCGGGCTCGGCTTCCTCTTTGGCATCAGGATCCCCCAGAACTTCAACTCGCCATACAAGTCTACCGATCCCTCCGATTTCTGGCGTCGCTGGCACATCTCGCTGTCGTCATGCCTCCGCGACTACCTGTACATCCCATTGGGCGGCAACCGAAACGGCGCGTTCCAGACCTATCGCAATCTCGTGCTCACCATGCTCATCGGCGGCCTCTGGCACGGTGCAAACTGGACCTTCGTTGTATGGGGAGCCTACCACGGGCTGATATTGGGAGTCTACCGTTCTGTGGCTGAGTCGTGGGACCGCCTCTCGAGTGGGCTGCGCCGCACCGCCACTTTTCTCGCCGTAGTTGTCGGTTGGGTATTCTTCCGGGCCGCTGATTTCACGATGGCGCTTGATCTCCTGCACAAAATGTTCTGGCCGGTATACGACGGCGTGGTCCCGGCCGACCTTGGGTGGTTCCTCGTGGCGCTGCTGTTCGCCGGGACCTGGGCGATGCTCGGACCCAATGTATTCGACATCGATGCTCGCCTGAAGTGGCGCCGAGAGTACGGCATCGTCCTCGCGGGGCTGGCCGGCTGCGCACTGGCCGTCATGAGCGGAGCGGGCAGCTCGCCGTTTCTCTACTTCCAATTCTGAAGTGGAGGCCAGCGCCCCAGTCGGCCGCACCAGAAGTCGGCAGGCGCTCCTCACGATCCGCTCTCCCTGATCGAATCGTTACGACGAGCTTCGGTTCGGTGGCAGGGAGTCGGCGGCTGCTTCCGCCTGCCGCTTGGTTCTGGTCCAGAAACCTGACCGGGCGCCTGTCAGGGTGCGGACGGCGACCCAGGCCCTCCACCCTGCATAGGGGAAAAGGAACAGCAGCGCCCGAATCGTCTGCCACGGATCGGGGTGATGCCGCAGAACGAGGATTGAATACAGTGCCGGCTGGAGAATGCCAGTCGTGCATAGCGCGCCGATCACGAAGCCCGGAGACGAGCCGGTAGCAAAGGCAATACCACCTGCCAGAGCCGCGACCATGCCGCGCATGATCGGCCCCATGCTCATCAGCTCCGAGATGAGGTCCACCCGCTGGACAAGAGGCAGCCGGCGGGTCGAAACGATTTCCTGCCAGTGGAGTCGCAGCACTTCCAGCCGACCGGCCGTCCAGCGTTCGCGCTGACTCCGACTCTGATTAAGTGAGCGCGTCTCCTGGGCGTAGAGGCGAGCACGCGGCTCATACCGAATGACCTCGCCCCCGATCGTGAGCCGTGCATAGAGTTCCCATCCCTCCGTGATCGTCTCGATCCGCCACGGGTAGCGCGTCAGGATTTCTCTCCCCAGGACAATGCCATCACCGGTCATGGGGACGCTGAAACCAGCCCGCGCCTTGAGGGGAAGCGCAATGTCGTATCTCGTCCGGGTCAGAAGCCCTGCGAGGCGCGTGAGGGAGTTTTCGCGCTCGTTGCTGAGATGATCGTAGGTCTGAAGGGCACGATCCGGGAGGTCCGGCCAGCGGCTCAGCTGAGTTGAATAATCCGGCTCCACCACCGTATCCGCGTCAATGACGACGACCGCCTCGTACTCCCGCCAGGGGAGCTCGCCCAGCGCCCACTCGATCGCGTGATGCTTGCCACGCTGAGTCTCACTGTGTCGTTCAAGCACCGTCGCCCCGGCAGTGCGGGCGAGGGCAGCGGTGCCATCGGTGCAGTTGTCTGCAATCACGACGATTTTGAGCAGTGCCGCCGGGTACTCCTGCGCGCAGAGTGATCGTACCGTCCTCTCGATCAGCAGCTCCTCGTCGTGGGCGGGTATCAGGAAGAGCAGGGGGACATTCCTCGGCTTCCCCTGTGGGAGCCATGAGGGTCGACCAATTCCCCGCAACCAGAGGGCAAGATCGCTGATCGCAGGAAGAGCCACAGCAACGGCAACAGGCGAGAGAAGGAAGAGCGCCAAGGTCTGCAGCATTCGGTATCGGGTTCGGGTCGGGCGAGTGCACCTGCCCGGGGTGAACTACCCCAGGATCAGCACTCGCCTGTTACTTTCTGATTGACCAATCTAACGTTTCGGGTATCGTCATGGGTGGAGGACCTGCCGAGGCCTTCGCTCGGGAGATGGGCCCTGGAGGCCGTTGAATGATCAGCTCGATCCTGATATCAGGACTCCTCCTCCCCTTCGCCGCGCTGTGGCTTCTCCCCTGCGTCTCCGACCTGCTCAGTGTCATCGTACGCGCCGTTGGCACCGCGCGTCCAACGGCGTCCGCGCCGCTCGGCCCGTCCAGGATCGCGTTCCTGATTCCGGCGCATAACGAGTCGCTTCTGATCGAGGCAGCACTCCGTTCCCTCCTGGCCCAGCGCCACCGTCACGCCGAGCTCGCCGTCTGGGTGATCGCGGACAACTGCACTGACGACACGGCGGCGCTTGCGAGCCGGGCGGGTGCCACGGTGCTGGAGCGCCAGGATCCCGACCACCCTGGCAAGCCAGCGGCGATCGCATGGGCACTCAGGCAGATCTCGCTCGACGATCGAGACGCCGTGGTGATCATCGACGCCGACACCGTCGTCGACCCCGGCTTTGCCGACGCCCTCGCTGCGCACGGCCCGCTTCGGGCGAAAGCAGTGCAGGCCTGGTTCGGAAGTTCCAATCCGCAGGAGTCGTGGCTCACCCGCCTGGCCTCGTTGCTGGTCGATGTGCGCTACGACGGTCAGTTCGCCCTCAAACGTGACACGGGCCTGAATGTCGTGCTCACCGGCAATGGGATGTGCCTCGGGACGGGGCTGCTCAGCCGCGGTGGCTGGGTTGCCGACTCGCTGACCGAGGACCTTGAGATGTACGCCCGCTACACCGCGACGGGCGTGCGCATCGACTACGCTCCTGGCGCACGACTCTACGCCCAGGAAGCACGAGACCTGGCCCAGACCGCCACGCAACGCCGCCGGTGGCAGGCAGGCCGCTGGAATGCATTCGCTGGTCACGCCGTGCCGTTGCTGCGATCGGGCTCCATCGGAATGCGCCAGCGATTGGATGCGCTGGCGGAGTTGAGCTTCTCCGGCCCGGTCGCGCACGCGTCAGTGGCATTGCTGCTCGGCGTGCCGCTCCTTCTGCTCGGAACGATGGCTGGGCGGATAGTGGGAGGGATCTTTCTGCTCTCGATCGTCCCGATCGTCGGATGGACCTGCTGGGCGCTGCTCCGCCGGTCGGATCGCCTCACCCTGATAATTGACCTGCTCCGGTTGCCCTTCTACGCCGTGTGGCGCGCCGGACTCGCGCTCGCGGTGCTGTTCACAGGACGGAGCGAGCGCTGGGAGCGCTCACCCCGGCACTGATTCCGCAATGCAGCTACTTCGCGGCGACCGCTGCCTCGATCCCCGCCGCCAGCCCCGCAATCCGCGCCGTGTCGTACTTCTGCTTCGCGAAGATCTTCGCCACATTCATCGCCGGCTTCCCGGGCTTGAGCACCTTCTGCAGCAGGATCGCGAACCACGACAGCGGCACCAGGACCAGCGTCGGCAGCCACACCACGCTGATGCCCGGGTTGGCATTCCTGAGCCGCTTCACCAGGTCTCGCTTGGTCGGCAGCACCGGGTCCAGCACATTCACCACCGCCGGCGCCTCATCGAAGTGATCCACCATCCACACCAGCGTCCGCGCGGTGAAGTTTACGTCTACCACGCCGAGGGTATGACTCGGGCTCCCGACCGCGACGAACATGGGGCCGAGCCGCTTGCCGAGCCGGCCCGGCGGATCGAAGTTGCCGTAGTCCACCAGGGCACCGGGCCGCGCGATCTTGAGCGGCATACCAAGCTCATGGCCCAGCCGGATCGCCAGCTTCTCCGACTCCAGCTTGCCCCACACATACGGGCCCAGGCCTCGGCTGTTCGGCTCTAGCGGGCTGTCGTCCGACACGGCGCTGCCGCCGCGCGGGCTCGCGAGCACCGCCAGGCTGCTGACGTGCAGGAACCGTTTCACTCCCGCCTCCGCCGCCGCCCGCACCATCTGCTCCGTGGCATCCAGAGAGTTGGCCTGATGCTGCTCCCACCCGCCCGCCGTCTCGGCGGCGGCGTGGATCACCGCGGCCGCGCCCTGCAGCAGCTCCGCCGGCAGCGGCTTGGCCAGATCGGCCACCTTGTACTCGACGCCCGGCTCTGCATCCCAGTGGGCCGGCTCCCGCCGCGCCAACACCCGCACCCGCCATCCATCCCGCACTAGCGTGCGCACCAGCGCCTGCCCCAGGAACCCCGTCCCACCCGTCACGACGACGAGCTGCGCCGACTCGGCCGGAGGGGTGAACGCCCTCGGAGCCAGCGGCGCCTCCAGCGCCCTGGCCACCTGCTCCCAGATGCGTACCGTCTCCCGCAGGCTGTCCGGCGTCACTGGCAGCGGTCCGTTCTCGCGGATCGAGCGGAAGAATGCCTCGAACAGCTCGGCGAGACCGGGATAGCTGGTCTGCCGCTTGAGAATCCGCCGCGCGAATGCCCTGGTGGAGCGGAAGAAGACTTGTGAGGCAATCTGGTACGGGGCAAAGAGCTTGTCGATCCCCGAGGTGCCCGGGCCGATGAGCTGCTGCACGGTACCGCGCACAAAGTCCGCGTTAACCATGCCGTTGCTTCCGGACAGCCGCAGGAAGCACTCCACCGGGCGACCCTCGAGCGTGACGACCAGCGAGCCGGTGAGGTTCCCGCGCCGCACCAGCGCGTGCACCGTGCCGGCCGAGCCGACCTCCAGAGCAGTGAGCTCCGTCTTCCCGGGGCCGGAACGCTCCAGGATATCGAGCAGCAGGTAGACCGGATGCGGCAGGATGTCGAGCAGCTGCAGATCGGGCCGCAGCGGGGCCCGCCCATCGGGGTTCCGCCGGACAGTCCGGAAGGAGAAGTAGCTCTCCACATGGGAGAGCCGGCCCAGCGCGGGCATCAGCTCGACCACCTTGCGGGCCGGCGGCTCATAGAGGAGCTGATGGCCGGGGCAGATCTTGAGCCCCTTCGACTCCGCCAGCTCGATGAGCCGGCTCGCCGCCGCCGTCGAAGCCACGAACGGCTTCTCGACATAGATGTGGCACCCGGCCCTCAACGCCGCCTCGGCCAGCGGTTCATGAGTCGCCGGCGGGGTGCAGACGTCCACCACGTCCACCTGCTGCTCCCGGAGCAACTCCTCCAGCGTCCCGAAGCCAAGCGCTCCCGGGGCGATCCCGAGCATCGCGGCGCGGGCGGACTCACTCGGGTCGGCGACGGCCACAACCTGGGCGGGGAAGTTGCACCGGGCGATTGCCCGGGCGTGGTGCTGAGCCATCTTCCCACCGCCGACAATGGCAACCCGGATCGGGGTCCCTGAGGCTGAGGGAGGAGTGCTGGCGGGATGAATCACGGTCTGGCGCGGAGCATCGGTCGGGGCGGAAGCCATCTGGCCTTGGTATATTGTGTCGGGTAAATCGTTGCCAATCAACGGGATCACCGGTTCCAGGGTGGGGCCGGGATGCGTCCGCAGGGTTAGCAAGTTACAGACCACGGCGTGGTTCCTGTAGGGGGAAAGGGGCTTCTTGGGCGGATTGAGGCAGGCGGCCAAAGCTGGGCTCGAGGCCTTCCTGGCCCGAAGCGGTGCCGCCCGGGCCTTCGGCGGCAGTCGCCGGGGGGAGGTGCTGATCCTCGCCTATCACAACATTCGCGGGGATGATGCCACCCCCAGCGGGGACCGCTCGCTGCATCTGCCGCTGCGCAGCTTCCGCGGTCAGCTGGACCGGCTCACGGGAAACCATGATGTGATACCGCTCACCGAGGTCTTCGATGCTCCCCGCAGCGATCGACCCCGGGTCGCCATCACCTTCGACGATGCCTATGTCGGTGCCGTCACTCTGGGAATTCCCGAACTGGTCTCTCGTGGCCTGCCCGCCACGATCTTCGTGGCGCCGCACTTTCTGGGCGGCCAATCCTTCTGGTGGGATGCAATCGCCGACAGCGAGGGTCTCACGGAGCCTGTGCGCATGCGGGCGCTGGAGGAGCTGCGGGGCGAGGATCGGCGGATCCGGGACTGGGCCACCGCCAACCACCGGACCATCGTGGAGCCGGCGCTTGACAGTCGCTGCGTGAGTGAGGCGGTGCTGACTGACGTGGCGAGTGCCCCGGGAATCACCCTGGGTTCCCACACCTGGTCGCACCCCAATCTGGCACGGCTCGACGGGGCCGAGCTCGCTGAGGAATTCACTCGGCCGCTCGCCTGGCTCAAAGAGCGGTTCACGTCGGTGGTACCCTGGGTATCGTACCCGTACGGCCGCTGGTCACCGCTGGTCGCGACTGCGGCGCAGGCCGCCGGATACCGGGCGGGGCTGCGGGTGGATGGCGGCTGGTATCGCCCCGGCCGCGACGCGGACTTCGCGATCCCCCGTCTCAATGTGCCGGCGGGTCTCTCAGCCGATGGCTTCGCACTCCGGCTCGCGGGGCTCTTCTGCCAGTGAATAGCCGGGTCCTGGTGACCGACGGTGAACAGCGTTCATCGCTCGCCGTGGTCCGCTCGCTGGGGCGTGCCGGGGAGGTGGTGTTCGTCTGCGCGAAGTCGGCTCGGTCGCTGGCCGGCGCCTCACGCTACGCCGCCGGTCAGGCGGCCGCCCCTGATCCGCTCAGTCAGCCGGCGCAGTTCGTCGCCGCGGTGCAGGCGCTGGTCCGGGAATGGCAGATCGACATCGTGCTGCCGCTCACCGAAGCGGCGATGCTGGCGCTGCTGC
>JBDTTN010000119.1:0-7265 GCA_039930625.1 Gemmatimonadota bacterium
CCACCGCCTCCACGCTGGCGTCGCCCGGGACCCCGGCCCCGGGTTAAGTTGTTGTCCATGGAACATCCGCTCGACGACTTTGTGCGGCAGGTGGCGGCCGCGCGCGAGAATTATGCGCTTCCCGTCCAGGCCCGCCGACTCGCCGAGGATTTCACCCACGCCGCGCTCGCGCTGCTGTTCCCGCACTTTGCCGCCTCCGAGAGCGGTGCCCCCGGAGAGGTGCGCGCCGAACTCGAGCGGCTCCGCAGCCAGCTCGACGGCTTCCTGCTGGCGCAGGGGACCCCCGCCGATCACGCCACCCTGCTCAGCGGTGCCTTTACCGCGGATCTGCCGGGGCTTCGGCGCTCGCTGGAGCACGATGCCAACGCCACCTGCGAGGCCGATCCGGCGGCCAGAAGCATCGACGAGGTGCTGCTGGCCTATCCCGGCTTCTTCGCGCTGGCCTGCTATCGGATTGCCCACGGGCTGAGTCAGGTTGGCGTCACCTTGCTACCCCGGCTCATCACCGAGTTCGCGCACCGGCAGACCGGGATCGATATTCACCCTGGCGCCCAGATCGGCCGCTCGCTCGCCATCGATCACGGCACCGGCATCGTCATCGGCGAGACCACGGTCATCGGTGACCGGGTGCGGCTGTACCAGGGTGTCACGCTGGGTGCGCTGAGCGTACGGAAGGAGCTGGCGCAGCAGAAGCGCCACCCCACCATCGAGGACGATGTCGTGATCTACGCCAACGCGACGATTCTGGGGGGCGATACCGTGATCGGTGCCGGGAGTGTGATCGGGGGCAACGTGTGGCTCACCCATAGTGTCGTGCCGAGGTCGGTGGTTACCCATGGGGCCACCATCGAGCGGCCCCGCGCTGCGGACGAGGCGCTGCTGGAGTACAATATCTAGGGCGACCCTTGTGGTCGCCGGTTGTCGAGGCTGGTCGCCCGGCGCGCCGGCCGGCGGATGTGGGCGAGAATGACGACAACCATCCCGCGGGCCGACGTGACCTCACGAGTCCCCGCCACCTGACGTCACCCTTCCGTCACCGAGGAGATCACGCATGAAGGCCAACTCGATTCTCGACACTATCGGCGGCACGCCCCACGTGCGGCTCAGCCGGCTCTTCCCGGGCAAGGTCGAGGTCTGGCTCAAGCTTGAACGCGCGAATCCTGGTGGCAGCATCAAGGACCGCATCGGGCTCTCGATGATCGAGGACGCTGAGAAGCGCGGCATCATCAAGAAGGGGAGCGTGATCATCGAGCCGACGTCGGGCAACACCGGCATCGGGCTCGCCATGACCGCCGCGGTGAAGGGCTATCGCCTGATCCTGGTGATGCCGGAGTCGATGTCCATCGAGCGCCGCCGGATCATGGCGGCCTACGGGGCGGAGTTCGACCTGACGCCGCGGGAGAAGGGAATGAAGGGCGCCATCGAGCGGGCCAAGGAGCTCGTCGCCCAGACGCCGAACTCGTGGATGCCGAACCAGTTCGAGAATCCGGCCAACATCGAAGTGCACAAGCGGACCACGGCCGCGGAAATCCTCGCCGATTTCCCCGAGGGGCTCCAGTACCTCATCACCGGCGTCGGCACCGGTGGACACATCACGGGTGTGAGTGAGGTGCTGAAAGAGAAGATGCCGGGGCTCAAGACCTTCGCAGTCGAACCCGCCAAGTCACCGGTGATCTCTGGCGGTGCGCCCAGCCCGCACAAGATTCAGGGCATCGGCGCGGGATTCATCCCCGCCAACCTTCACACTGCCACGCTCGACGGGGCCATCCAGGTGACGGAGGAGGAGGCCTTTGCGTACGCCGTCCGCGCCACGAAGGAGGAGGGGATCTTCATCGGGCCGTCGTCGGGGGCGTCGCTCGCGGCCGTGGCCAAGAAGCTCCCCGAGATGGCGGCGGGGAGCCGAGTGCTGGCGTTCTGCTACGATACCGGAGAACGGTATCTGTCGATCGAGGGGCTGTTCGTGTGAGGAGTGGTAGGCGCGCATGGCCGTGCGCGCCTACGCGCCACGGCCCTGCGCGCCTACGCTGCGCCGTCAGCAGATCCGGGGCAGCTGATCTCCCGGCAGCAGATCCACGATGCGGGTGCCGCCGACCACCGTCTTGAGCACCACGTAGCCGGGATTGGTCGGCACCACGCGCCCGATCGCCACTGCTTCCGAGCCGAGCGGGTGCGCCCGCAGCGCGGCGAGCGCGGCCTCCGCCCGGGCCGGCCGTACGATCGCCACCAGTACCCCCTCATTGGCGACGTAGAGCGGGTCGAGTCCCAGCAGCTCGCACGCGGCTGCCACATCGGTCGGCACCGGCAGCGTGGCCTCCTCGAGCACCATCCCGACCCGTGAGGCCTGCGCGATCTCGTTGAGGGCGCTGGCCAGCCCCCCGCGTGTCGGATCCCGGAGGACGGCGACGGCGTCGCCCGCTGCCTGACGGAGCGCAGCCACCAGCGGAGAGAGGTTGGCGGTGTCGCTCTCGATGCTGCTCTCGAAGGCCAGGCCCTCGCGCGCAGCCATGATCGCCATGCCGTGCCGCCCGATGGGGGCGCTCAGCAGGATCACATCGTCGGGCGCCGCCCGGCCCGGCCCGGGCCGGAAGCCCGGATCCACCAGCCCGATGCCGGTCGTGTTGATGTACAGGCCATCCGCCTTGCCCCGTTCCACCACCTTGGTATCTCCGGTAATCAACGGTACACCCGCCTGACGAGCGGCATCCGCCATCGTGTGGATGACCCGATCCAGCAGCTCGAAGGACAGCCCCTCCTCCAGCACGAAGCCGGCGGTGAGATAGGCCGGCGTCGCGCCCATCATCGCGACGTCATTCAGGGTACCATGCACCGCGAGGGCGCCGATGTTGCCGCCGGGAAATTCCAGAGGGCTCACCACGAAGGTGTCGGTAGACACCACGATCTCGGCTCCGCCGATGGACACCACCGCGCCATCACCCAGCTCGCCCAGAATCGGGTTGCCGAAATGCGGCAGGAAGCGGTCGCGCAGCAGCGCCGCGCTCATCTTGCCGCCGGAGCCGTGCCCCAGCTGCACCCGCGCCGTTTCGGTCAGCGGGACCGCGCAGGCCACGGCCGCAATCTGAATACCAGTCATCGGATCATCCCTCGTGCGCGGCCGGGCTGCGGAAGCGGGCATAGTTGTAGTAGGCGGCACAGGCGCCTTCAGAGGAGACCATCGGCGCACCGAGCGGGTGCTCCGGGGTGCAGCGAGTGCCGAATGCGGGACACTGCGGCGGCTTGAGATTCCCGCGCAGCACATCTCCGGCCCGGCACTCGGCCGGCTCCTCAACAGTGAGCGACTCCAGCCCGAAGCGGAGTTCGGCGTCGAAGTCCGCATACTCCTCGCGCAGGGTCAGGCCACTTTTCGGAATTGCCCCGATTCCGCGCCACTGCCGGTCGGTGAGGCGGAAGACCTTGCGGATCAGGTCCTGCGCCGGCGGCGTCCCTTCGCGGCGCACCGACCGGGCGTACTGGTTCTCCACCTCGTGACGCCCCTCTTCAAGCTGGCGCACCGCGAGCAGCATTCCCTCGAGAATATCCAGCGGCTCGAAGCCGGTGACCACGATCGGCACATGGTACCGAGCCGCGATCGGCTCGTACTCGGTCCAGCCCATCACCGAGCAGACGTGGCCGGCGGCAAGGAATCCCTGCACCCGGTTGTCCGGCGCGTCGAGGATCGCCACCATCGCCGGCGGCACGGTGACATGGGAGACGAGGACACTGAAGTTGGAGACGCCGAGCTGGCGGGCACGCCAGACCGCCATTGCGTTGGCGGGCGCGGTGGTCTCGAAGCCGACCGCAAAGAAGACCACCTGCTTGTCCGGCGTACGGATGGCAAGTTCCAGGGCATCAAGCGGCGAGTAGACCACCCGGATATTGCCGCCGCGGGCCCGCACCTGGAGCAGGTCGCACTCGGAGCCGGGCACGCGCAGCATGTCGCCGAACGAGGTGAAGATGACGTCGGGGCGCGCGGCGAGCGCCAGCGCCTTGTCGATCTGCTCCAGCGGGGTGACGCACACCGGGCAGCCCGGCCCGTGAATCATCTCGATGGCATCGCCGAGCAGCTCGTCGAGGCCCTGGCGGACGATCGTATGCGTCTGGCCGCCGCACACTTCCATGAGGGTCCAAGGGCGCGTCGCCGTCTGCTTGATCCGCGCGATCAGCCCCTGGGCGACCGTGCCGTCGCGATATTCGCTCAGGTACTTCATGCGGCCTCCCCCGATGACGGTGCCGCGAGCGATTGCTCGGCGACCTCGCGCATCCAGTCGAGCTCCTCAAGCTGACTCATCTCCTTCAGCGCCTCGAAGGTGCGCCGAGCCTCGGCCTCGTCCACCCGGGTGATGGCGAAGCCGACGTGCACCACGACGTAGTCGCCAGGTACCACCTCGTTGGCCACGTAGGCCAGACAGATCTCCCGCCTCACGCCGCCGAAATCGACCATGCCCATCGCCAGCCCGCGATCATCGCGGATGTCGAGAATGCGGCCGGGAATGCCAAGACACATTGGAACCTCGCAATCGTGGATTCAGTTCGGGTTGCCCCGGGCGAGCCGGGCCGCGGCCACCGCGGCCTGACCGTAGCTGATGGCGCCGTCGTTCGGTGGGAGCCGCCGCGGCGCCAGCACGCTCAGCCCGTGATGCTCCAGCCGCCTGCGGAGACTGGTCAGCAGCCGCAGGTTCTGGAATACGCCGCCTCCCAGTACCACCGTCGTGATGCCGGCATGCTCGACGGCACGCCGCACCAGCATTTCTGTCAGGCGTGCGATGCTTTCGTGGAAGTCCGCCGCGAGGTCGGCGACGTCGGCGCGCTGCTCCCGCCGGCGGGCAAGCCAGGTGAGCAGCGGCAGCGGATCGATCTGCCAGTTGTCGCACTGCTCCTGCTCGATGGGACAGTGGAACTCCGACGCGGCCCGGTTGCCGGCCAGAGCCTCCAGCTCGATGGCGGCCTGCCCCTCGTAGTCCGAGACCTGGCGGATGCCGAGCACCGCGGCGGCGGCGTCGAAGAGCCGCCCCATCGACGATGCGACCGGTGAGTTGATCCGGGCCGAGAGTTGCTGCCGAGCTAGGCTCAAGTCAGTGTTGGGAATACCGTGGAAGGCCGCGGCAAACTGCTCCTGCGTTGAGGGCTCGAGCGAGATGTAGCCGAGCAGGCTGCGCCACGGCTGCCGTGCGGCGAGATCCCCACCGGGGAGCGGCGCGGGGCGAAGGTGCCCCACCCGGGTGCAGTCGGTCAGGTCGCCGGCAAGAATCTCCGCTCCCCACGTGGTGCCGTCGGTTCCGTATCCGGTCCCGTCGTAGGCAACACCGATGACCGGCGCCGTCACGCCATGCTCGGCCATCACCGCAGCGATGTGCGCATGATGGTGCTGCACCGCGATGGTCACCGGCAGGGCCAGCTCCAGGGCCACGCGGGTGGAGAGGTATCCGGGGTGGAGGTCGTGGACGACGGCCTCGGGCTCCACCCGGAACAGGCGCCGGTACACCTTGAGGGTGTGGCGGAAGTGCTCGAGTCCCTCGACACTCTCGAGATCGCCGATATGCGGACTCACCCACGCGGAGCCACCGTGCGCGACGGTGAAGGTATTCTTGAGATGCGGGCCGACCGCCAGCAGCGGAACCGGTGTCGCAATCGGCAGCGCGAGTGGGAGCGGGGCGTAGCCTCGGGCCCGCCGCAGGAAAATTGGTCCGCCCGAGCCGACGCGCAGCACCGAATCGTCGCTGCGCGAGAGGATCTCGCGATCGTGCATCAGGAACGCATCGGCGATCACGCCGAGCCGGTTCCGCGCCTCGCCGTTGCCGATCGCGATGGGCTCTTCGCTCAAGTTGCCGCTGGTCATCACCAGCGGGCGGCCGACGGCGTCGAGAAGCAGCAGATGCAGGGGGGTCGACGGGAGCATCACACCGAGACTGTGGAGACCCGGCGCGACCGAAGGCGCGATACCGTTGTGAGCCAGCGCCTCCAGGAGCACTACCGGCCGCTCCCGGCGCTCCAGCAGCGCGGTCTCGGCCGCACCGACCACCGCGACGATGCGCGCCTCCACCGGTGACGCGACCATGACGGCGAACGGCTTCGACGCCCGGCGCTTGCGCCGGCGCAGCTCCGATACCGCGGCGTGATTGGTCGCATCGCAGGCCAGGTGGTAACCGCCGAAGCCGCGCAGCGCGAGGATCTCCCCGCGCTGAAGCAGTATCGCGGCCTGACGAATGGCGTCCTCCGCGACCGCGGTGGTCCGTCCTGGCGCGCCCGCTTCGAGCCAGAGCGTGGGGCCGCATGCCGGGCAGCTGTTGGTCTCGGAGTGATGCCGCCGGTTGCCCGGAGCGTGGTACTCCTCCGCACAGTCGGGGCACTGCGTGAAGGCGCGCATGGTGGTGCGCTCCCGATCGTACGGCAGGCGGTCGATGACGGTGTAGCGCGGCCCGCAGTCGGTGCAGGTGATGAATGGGTAGCGGTAGCGACGGTTCGCGGGGTCGCGCAGTTCCCGCTCGCAGGAAGGGCAGATGGCGACGTCAGGAGGTACGGGAAGCCGCTGCCCGGGCTCCACCGCGCTCGCTTCTATGAGAAAGGCCTCCAGCCCCTCCACGGCCGCGAGGTCGACGGTGACCTCGTCGATCTGGGCCAGCGGCGGGGCCTCGAGGTGGAGATCGGCGAGGAACTCGTCGATCGCAGTCGGCTCGCCTTCCAGCGCAACCTGCACCGCGCCGGAGGAGTTGCGTACCCAGCCCGTCAGATGGTGCCGGAGCGCCAGCCGGTGCACAAATGGCCGAAAGCCCACGCCCTGCACCAGCCCCCGCACCTCCACTCGGCAGG
Organism: Gemmatimonadota bacterium; assembly: GCA_039930625.1. Lineage (GTDB taxonomy): Bacteria > Gemmatimonadota > Gemmatimonadetes > Gemmatimonadales > GWC2-71-9 > JADJOM01. The sequence goes on from JBDTTN010000119.1 coordinate 6,805, forward strand.
CGCTGCCAGTGGGGGACTGGGTCGCGGTCATACCGGAGCCGGAGCCCTGACCTGCTGGCGGAGGAAGTCGAACCATTCGTCCAGTCCTTCACCGGTCTTTGCGGAGGTCAGGAAGAAACGAAGCTCGGGGTTCACTTCGCGGGCGCAGGCGATCGCGCGGTCGAGATCGAAATCCAGGTGCGGCAACAGATCGATCTTGTTGAGCACGGCGTAGCGCGACATCCGGAACATCTTGGGGTACTTGAGCGGCTTGTCTTCGCCCTCGGTCACGGAGAAGACCACGATCTTCGCGGTCTCGCCGAGGTCCCAGCTCGCGGGGCAGACGAGGTTCCCCACGTTCTCGATGAAGAGCAGTCGGGTCTCGGCGAGTTCGATCGCATCGAGCGCCGCCGTCACCTGGCTCGCATCGAGGTGGCAGGCGCCGCCGGTGACCACCGCCTGCACCAGCCGGCTGGTGCGCC
>JBDTTN010000120.1:0-7263 GCA_039930625.1 Gemmatimonadota bacterium
GAGGCGGAAGTTGTCTCCCATGTGAAAAGCGCCGTAGTCGAGGGGGGAAAACCATCAATGGTTGGGCGGACTGTCCTCGCTCCCAAGAGCTAGCACCGGCGCTCCTCCCACCTCGCCGGGAGGAGGTGCATTTCACAAAGACCCGCCTGACGGCCGGGCCGCTCAACACAGTGCGCCGGGAGCGCCAGCCCGGTTATTTGCTTCCTCCGGCCACGAGCCAGACGAGGAAGACGCCGAGACCACTGCCGTGGCTGTCTCCGCCGGGGTGCAGCTCAGATCTTCGCCCTCCGGAGCGATACCGCGTTCAGGGCTACAATGATCGATGATGCGGACATGAGCAGCGCGGAGATCTTCGGCCGCAGCGACCAGCCCAGTGACGGATGGAATACGCCTGCGGCCACCGGGATCGCGAGCAGGTTGTAGACGCTCGCCCACGCGAGGTTCTGCTTCATCTTGCGCAGCGTGGCCTTGCTCAACCGGACCGCACGGGCGATCTCGAGCGGGTCCGACCGCATCAGCACCACCTGCGCCGCCTGAATGGCAACGTCGGTCCCGGCGCCGATGGCGATCCCGATATCCGCCTGGGCGAGCGCCGGCGCATCATTGACGCCGTTACCCACCATGGCCGTGAAGCGGTGCTCCGCCTGCATCCGCCTCACGCAGTCGGCCTTCTGTTCAGGCCGAATCTGCGCGAACACTTCGGCGATCCCCACCTCCGCCGCAACCCGCCTGGCGGTTGTCTCGAGGTCTCCGCTCAGCAGCACCGGTTTGATGCCCATTGCCTTGAGGGCTTCGATCGCCTGCCGCGAGGTGGACCGTACGGGGTCGGTGATGCCGATCAAACCGAGAAGTCGTCCGGCGGCCGCGACGTAGACGAGCGATCGCCCAGCTCCCGCCAGACGCTCCGCAGCCGGCCTGACCGACGACACGTCGATGTCTGCCTCGGCCAGCAGGGCCGCGTTGCCGACGAGCACCGGCGTCCCCTCCAGCATCCCGCGCACGCCCTGGCCGGGGACGTTGGTGACCTGATCGGCCGGCCCCGTCCGCGAGACCCCGCGCGCAAGGGCGCAGGCGACGATCGCCTGCGAAAGCGGGTGAGTCGATTGACTGGACAGGGGGCTGGCACTGAGCAGGGCTTTCTCTTCCTTCATCTCCGCCACGGGCCCGACCACGGTGACGCTCGGCTTGACCTCCGTCAACGTGCCGGTCTTGTCGAGGATTACCGTCTGGATCCTGCTGAGCCCTTCGAGCGTGGCGGCGTCCTTGATGAGAATGTTGTGGCGGGCGCCGAGCCCGGTGGCGACCGCGACCGCGGTGGGGGTGGCGAGTCCGAGCGCGTCGGGAGAGGCGATCACCACTGCGGAGATGGCGAAGGTGAGCGCGGTGACGAACGGCACCGCCGCGAAGACTGTCCAACCGACAAAGGTCAGAACCCTGGAACCGACGGCGACAACGACGAGGATCGCCGCCGCCTTGTCGGCGAGGCGCTGACCCGGCGCCTTGGAGTTCTGAGCCTTGGCCACCAACGCGGCGATCTGCGCCAGGACGGTGTCGCTCCCTACCTTCGTCGCCTGCATCGTGACCGCGCTGCTCGCATTGATCGCGCCGCCCACCATTGTGTCGCCCGGGCCTTTGCGGAGCGGGCGGCAATCGCCGGTCACCAGCGCCTCATCGACGTCGGTGGTCCCCTCCCGAAGCTCGCGGTCCACGGGGATCTTGTCGCCGGGACGGAGCCGGAGCAGGTCGCCCACGATAACCTCGGAGGTCGGAACCACACTCTCCGCACCGTTACGTACGACGCGTGCGGCAGGCGGGACGAGGTCGAACAGCGCCCGGAGGGCGTCTGAGGTTCCCCGCGGTGGCCGCATCTCCATCCAATGCCCGAAGAGCACGAACGTCACCAGCATCGCCGCGGCCTCGTAAGACGCCGTCGGTTGCCCGGTCACCGTGAGGTACAGGCTGCTTCGGTAGGCGGCCAGCACGCCGGTCGTGATCAACACCGACATATCCAGCTTGCGTTGTGTGAGCGCCCAGTAGCCGCCGGCAATGAAGATCCAGCCGCACCACCAGACTACCGGCGTGGAGAGCGCGAGTCCGAGCCAGCTCGCCAGTGGAGGGTGAATCAGCATGGGGAGACCGGGCACGTGGCCCGCGATCACGGCGACCGGGATCGTCAACGCCAGCGCGACCCAGAACCGCCGCCGCATATCCGCTTCCATCTGTTTCGCCATCGCCGGATCGGCCATGGCGGAGGCGTGGTCGTGGTGGGCGCCGGCCGCATGCGGTGCCCCCGCGGCGGGAGCCTGGCCAGCCGGCGACGACGCTGCACGACTGGAGTGATGCTCGTGGTGGTGCTAGTGCTGGTGCGGGTGCTGCGGTGCGGTTCCGGATATGCGCTCCCCGCGAGGGCGTTGACGTTGGTACCATTGGGTCCGTCCCGCCAGGGACGAGCGCCAGCGATCTGGTGGCCATCCAGGGGGGTGTGGTCCCGGCTTGGCGCCGGCGAGCGATGGCCGCGCCTCGGTAGTCGCTAGACCTGTCCCACGCGCGCGCCGATGAGCGCAGGTCGAACCGGACACGCAATCCTAATGCGGACCCCGCCTCCCGGAAGCATTCTCAAGGGATCACAATCTCACCGTCAGGCAGCGTTCAGGGACGCACGGCCGTCGCGAGGGACGTGGAACACGCGCGCACGGATCGTTCACCGGTCGGGGTCTCGCAGCCGGGGGTGCCGGGGATGGAGCAGGACATATATCCCCTCGATGCATCGGCTCGGTGGTGCCCGTGACCGATGGAGGCAGCGGAATGCTGGAAATGGATAACCGGAAGACGATGGGCAAGCAGTGGGTAACCAGCACAATGATGGGCGGCGGCCACGCCGGTCAGCCGATCGGGATGATGGGGTCAGGCTGGAAGCATGGCACCCACTTCGGGAGGCTGTTTCAGCTCACGAGTGGGTAAGCTGCGCCGGCAGCTCCAGCCGGAAGACCGCCCCGGGGTCATTCCCGACGAACTCCAGCTGGCCGCCGTGCGCTTCGGCGGCCGCCTTTGCGATGGCGAGCCCGAGTCCGGTGCTGTCACCGTGCGCGGGCCTGGCATCTCTCCGGAAGAATCGAGCGAATTCGCTGAGCCGATGCTTCGGGCGGCCCGGTGCCGGGGTTCGCCGAGCCGAGGGACGATTTCGTCGCGGGAGTGCCAATTCCGTATGGAGCGTCGGATCCCCGGCTTGAACCTGGCCTACCACGTCACCGTCTGGATGTCGACTCGCGAGGCTTGGCCAGGGGTACGCCAAATCCAATGGGTCTGGGCAAGGTAGTCGCCGGCCCTGGCCTGGAAGATGTTCGCCACCCACGACTGCGGGTTCCGATAGATGAGGGGAAACCAGGTGTTCTGCACCTGTACCAAGTTCTTGTGGCCGGCCCTGAATCGGTAGCTCTGGGTGTGGAGATCAATCGTGAAGGGCGTGACCAGGCTCGACACCAGCGGCGTCGGCTTCTCGAAGGAATTATGGAATCGGCCGCAGGCGGCCGCTGCCGTTGACCGCGTCGCGACTACCGAGAGTGATGTGGCACCTAGCTTCATCTCGGCCGAAACTGGACATGCCAGCCGGCGTGCGGCATACTCTCAATCAGCCGATCGCCCGCCCAGTGCAGGTGTAAATTGCTGAGCGAGCCAGGCCTCGCACCATAACCCTCGATACCCGCCCAACCCATGCCGGATACGTCCGCCAACTCTCGCTCAATCAGCGGTCGAGACCTCCTCATCCTCGCGCTTGCGCTGGGACTCTGGGCCGGCTTCATCGACCTGGTGGTTGTGAACGTCGATCATCTATTGCTCGGCAAGCTCCTGACCAGGGGTCGGCACGGGCTCTGGATGACTCCGGTGATCTCCGCGATCCTGACGGTACTCACCGCACTGCCCTTCGCGGCCGCGCGGGCGGCGCGCGGAAAGTCCGGCTTTCCCACGGCCGGAGTGTTCGTGACAGCGGCCCTCTCCTGCCTGATCTTCCTGATCAACTACAACCCCCGGGTGCATGCGGCGGCGATCCTGCTGCTTTCCGCCGGGCTCGCGATTCAGCTCACCCGCTGGATGCGAAACAATCCCGCGGGGACGATTCGCTGGAGCCGAAGACTGGCCGGTGCGGGGCTGGTCGCGACGATCGCAGGGGGCGTTGTCGTGCGGGCGCTGGAGCTGAGACGGGAGCGGGCCTCCCTCGGCACGACATCGGCCGCCGCGGGCGCGCCCAATGTGCTGCTGATCATCTTCGATACCGTGCGATCGATGAACGTGAGTTCGTACGGGTACAATCTCCCCACTACGCCGCGCCTCACGGAGCTCGCCCAGCGCGGGGTCCAATTCGACTGGGCCATCTCGACGGCGCCGTGGACCACTCCCAGCCACGCCACGCTGTTCACCGGCCGCTTCGGGCGGGAGCATCGCGCCGACTGGCTCACGCCGATGGTCGACACGGTGACCACCCTGGCCGAGGCGCTGTCGGCGGGCGGATACCGGGCGGCGGGGTTTACCGGCAACATGATCCGCACCGGGTGGGAGTTCGGGCTCGACCGTGGATTCGGCCGCTACGAGGACTTCATCCCCTCCGTCAAGCAGATCCTCAATCACTCGGAGCTGCTCCGGTTCGTGAGCAGGCTGGCGCGGGTACGCGGCTTTCTCGTCTCGAGTCAGGTACTCGGCCGGAAGCATGCGGACGAGGTGGCGGGCGGGCTTCTGAACTGGCTGGACCGGCCAAGCGGACGACCGTTCTTCGCCTTCGTCAACTTCTTCGACGTCCATGCGCCCTACATACCGGTTGAGCCATACGCCACTCAGTTCGGCGTCCCGACCCGGACGCCCACGCTGCGGGAGCGGCTGCGCGGTCTGCGATATCCGCCCAGGAGTGAGGACCACACGGTCGCCCGATATGATGCCAACATCGCGCGGATCGACGATTGGCTGGGTCGGCTGCTCGCGGAGCTCGATCGACGGCACCTGTCGGAGAACACGCTGATCATCGTGACCGCGGACCATGGCGAAGAATTCAATGAGCACGAGATCTGGGGCCACGGCGAGAGTCTCTACCTGCCCGCGCTGCATGTGCCGCTGATCGCAGTGTGGCCAGGGCACCTGCCGACCGGACTGCGTGTTCCGGAGACGGTCAGCCTGCGGGATGTGCCGGCAACCATCCTCGAGCTGGCCCAGGTCGGCAGTGGGGGTCGCATCCCCGGCCAGTCGCTGGCATGGGCCTGGACCGACGCAGCGGCGCCGAGTCCGGCGCTCGCCTTCTCGGAGGTGAGCAGGGGGAAAGGGAGCGCCCGGGTCCCATCGGCCAAGGGAGACATGTACTCGGTGGTGGCCGATTCCTTCCACTTCATCCGGAATGGCGATGGGGTGGAGGAGCTGTACCAGATCCATGCGGACCCGCTGGAGGCGGAGGATCTGATCCACCGCGCGTCGCCGGCGGTGGTGGGCTCGCTCCGGGCCGAGCTCGACCGGTTCCGCGCGGATGCAGGACCGCCGCGCTGACCGCGTGGGTTGGTCAGTCGGCCCGGCGGTTCCACAGGCCGGCAAAGGTGTCACGCCAGCGGCGGTACCAGGAATTCTGAGGCGGGCTCCCGTCGAGGCGCCGTCCCTTCTCGCTCAGGAAGGGTGAGTCGCGCAACGCCCGCGCGATCATGTCGGTGGTCGAGGGCCCCGGCATCGGTGGCCGATTTCTCTCGGAAATAAGGACCTCCCCGATCAGCTTCCGGACCGGCTCCGGTTTGACGCGTGCGGCTAGAGTGAGACAGCCATTCGCCCTGAGCGCAGCAACGATCGCCTCGGGGGTGAATTCGGTCGAGCGCAGCAGGGTGGTGAGTCCGGTCGGGGGCAGTACCATCTCAGGCTCCAGTCAGGCGCGGCCCTGCGCACCTGCGAAGGGCTTCCAGCGAAAGTAGATCGTCTTCCGTACGGTGGCGTGGGGGACACCGGCCTCGTCGACCAGCATGACGTCGAAGTCCTGGTCGAGCCGGCCGAGCCGGATCACCTCTGCGCGGACGCGCTCGACCGTCGCGGCGTCCAGCAGGAAGGTCGCTCGCAGGGTGCTGCGACCGGGCTTCAGGAAGCGAATCGACGCCGCCTTGTCCCACACGATGAAGTCGGGTCCGAGGAGCCTCATGAACATCAGCATGTACATCGGATCGACGGCGCCGTAGAGGCTGCCGCCGAAGATGGTGCCGACGTAGTTGCGGGTCCGCCACCACAACCGCAGCCGCACCCGCACTTCCATCCAGTCCGCCGCGATGTATTCCACCCTGGCCCCGGTGCCGCGGTAGGCGGGGAACCAGTTGAACTGCCATCGGGCGCGCCGGCTGGCCCAGGATTCCGCCATGTCATGCCTCCGTTGAGCAACGATTTCAATCAGCCTCGTGCAGAGCGGATCGACTGGCCCGCCATCTCGCGGAGAACCAGAGGTGCCCCGCGACGAAACAGATGAAGACGGCAAAGGCGTGCTGCAGGTCCCTGGTCGGGATCCTGAGCGCCAGATTGGCTCCGAGCCAGGCGCCGAACAGGATTCCCAGGGCGATCCACAGGGCAACGCGAAGGTCGAGGTATCCGTTCCTGGTAGTGCAAGGCGCCCAGTGCACCGACGGGCAGCAGGAGGGCGGCGAGCGAAGTGCCGGTCACCGTCTCGGGGCCCATCTTCGCCGCGAGGATCAGCGCCGGAACGATGACGATGCCGCCGCCGATCCCGAAGAGGCCGGAGAGCAGTCCGGCGGCCAGTCCCGTCAGGAGATAGACGAATTGCATTTGATGGCTCTCATTGAAGGAGTCACTCTGTCGGGCCGGAAAGCTACTGACGAGAGACGCGTTGCGCCGCTCGGGCCTCGAGTGCGGTGGTACGCGCGTGTGCGCCGTCTTTTTGGACTTCCTTGACGCCTCGGTGAGGGCTAGGATTCGTCGTCAACCCATACCCTCGCGTCAGACATGATCAGCCCGTCCTCGCTCAGCTTTCTCAAACGTCTGCTCGACGCTCCTGCCCCGTCGGGCTTCGAGACGGCTGCAGCACGCACATGGCGCGCCGAGGCGGAGTCGTTCGCGAAGGTTACGGTAGATGTCGCCGGAAACAGCATGGCCGAAGTGAACCCGGGCGGATCTCCAACGATCATGCTCGACGGCCATATCGACGAGATCGGCGTGATCGTGCAGTACATCGACGACGACGGCTACATCTACATCGCGCCCATTGGCGGCTGGGATCCGCAGGTTCTTGTCGGTCAGCGCATT
>JBDTTN010000121.1:0-7244 GCA_039930625.1 Gemmatimonadota bacterium
GGGGTTGATCGTCCGCCGCGTTCGTCTCGCCACCGAACCCCGCTGGGGGGCACCCCGGTCACGATCCCGCGACGTGCGTGGTACCGGCGCCCGATGAGGCGTCCGGATCCTGCCGTTGAGCCTAACGCTTGGAGAACTGGAACCGCTTCCGGGCGCCGGCACGACCCGGCTTCTTCCGCTCAACCGCGCGGGGATCCCGGGTCAGCAGACCGCCTGCGCGAAGCTTGGTCCGGTGCTGCGCATCGGCCTCAACCAGGGCCCGGGCGATCGCAAGGCGCAGCGCGCCTGCCTGACCGGACTGGCCACCACCCTCGACATGCGCCCGAACATCGAAGGCGCCGAGGGTATCGGTCGAGGAAAACGACTGCTGGATGTGCTGGACCAGCGAGGGCCGAGGAAAGTAGTCGCCCAGAGTGCGGCCGTTGATGTCCCACTTCCCGGTGCCCGGGGTGATGTACACGCGGGCAACGCTCGTCTTGCGGCGGCCGACGGCCTGCCAGCGGAATTCAGGCTTCCCGCTCATGTCACTTCGCCTTCGGGATGACGGAATAGGGCACGGGCTGCTGGGCCACGTGGGGATGCTCCGACCCGCCGTAGACCTTGAGCTTGGTGCGGAGCTTCTGCTTGGTGAGCGAGTTCTTGGGCAGCATGCCGAACACAGCGTGTTCGATCACGCGCTCGGGGAACTTCCCCTGCAGCAGGTTCTTGACCGGGGTGTACCGCTCGTGACCCATGTAACCGGTGTGGCGGAAATGACGCTTCTGTTCCAGCTTGCGGCCGGTGAGCTTCACCTTTTCCGCGTTCACCACGACCACGAAGTCTCCGCCGTCCATATGGGGAGTAAAGGTCGGCTTGTGCTTCCCCCGAATGAGCTGGGCCACCTGACTGGCGAGCCGTCCCAGGGGGACGCCAGCGGCGTCCACGACGTGCCAATCGTGGGTGATGTCGGTCGGCTTGGCTGAAAACGTGTTCATCGGACTTGAGGCCCCGAGGTGAAGTCCCAGAAACTGCACAGATTTGAAAGCTAGCGTCGGAGAATAGCTTAGGTCAAGGGCGGCGACCCCACGGCGCCTTGGGAGAAGTCGAGCAGAACCTGGCCCTTCTCCACCGCCTGGCCCGGAACAACCCGAATGGCCCCCACCACCCCGGCGGCGACGGATCGAAGTTCATTTTCCATCTTCATCGCCTCCAGAACGACCAGGGCCTGTCCGGTCACGACCTGATCCCCCTCCCGGGCGAGTACCCGGACCACCAATCCGGGCATCGGAGCCCGCAAGTGGGCCGAGCCGGCGGACTTGCCGGCCTCCCCGGTCAGGCTCCGGATGTGGCGGGTCCGCTCGTCCACGACCTCGGCGAGGTAGCTGGTACCCTCGACCGAAAGGCGCCACTCCCCGCGCTCCCGGGGCTCCACCACCAGCGCGAGCGAATCGACCCCCGCCAGCAGGTGCCGGATCGGAGTTCCGGGGACCACCGTGAGATGGGCCCGCAGCTCGCGACCATCCACCCGGACCCGATCCCCGTCCACTTCGACCGCGACTTCCCGGCCATCGATCGCCACGAAGTACTTCACTCAGGCCTCCAGTCGAACGACGGTCTCGATATGCGCCGTCTGGGGAAAAAGGTCATAGGGCTGGACGGCCGTGATTCGATATGGGGTCTCGCCCGAGCCGCCTGACACACCCTGGGCGCCGGCGCCGCAGAGCCGACCGAGGTCGCGGGCCAGTGTCGCCGGGTCACAGGAGACGTAGACGATGCACCGCGGCCGGCGGCGCAGCAATTCGCGCGTCACAGCTTCTTCCATCCCTGCCCGCGGGGGATTCGCGATCACCGCGCCGGGATCATGCAACAGACTCAGCATCTCTTCGACTCGCCCCACGTGACGGACGATGCCGGCCGGCTCCGGGCGCTGGGATTCCTCCCGCTCCCGGGCCGCCTCCCGCCAGCGGCGTTCGCCGGCCTCGACGGCACGACGATCGAGTTCGACGCTCTCGACCGTTGCCCCGAGCCGGAAGAGATGATCGGTCGTCTCACCGATGCCTGCATACAGGTCCCATGCGTGCATGTTGCGCACGTCCCCCAACGATTCACTCGCATCCGCGCGGATCCGATCGGCGAGTGCCGGATGGATCTGTTCGAATACCGTCGCGGGGAATGCCTCACGATCTCCGGCCATGACCCGCGGTGCGCCCTGCGCCGGCTGCCACCAGACCGTCACCACCACTCCGCGCGCATGGGTGGACTCCGCGAGCCGCCTTCCTCCGCTCCACGCCTCGGTCCCGGCGGACCGGATCACGGCGTGGAGGCCGCCCGACCGGTCGAGCCGGAGCAGCAGCTGCTCGGCGTCCGGTGGCAGGAGATGGAGCGCCGGACGGAGCGCCTCCCAGAGCCGCATGAGCGCGGGTGCCGCAATCTCGCACTGCTGGAGCGGAAACACCCGGCCCGCCTGATCGAGCGGATGGAACCCGGCGTGGCGCCGGCCCGGTGCGATCGCCAGTGTGATCCGCGAGCGATACCCCCACGGATCCGGCGCCGGGATCACCGGCGGCACCACCACCTGAAGCCTGCCGATCCGTTCGAGCGCGTCGGCGACGATCTCCCGTTTGAGCGCGAGCTGGCCGTCATAACCGAGATGCTGGAGTTGACAACCGCCGCATTCGTCAGGCAGGTAGTGTCGGCAGCGCGGTTCGATCCGGCCCGGCCCCGGCTCAACCACGTGGGCGATCCGTGCGCGGGCGAACCGGGCGTGCATGCGAAGGCCGGTGAGCTCCACCAGGTCTCCGGGCGCAGTCCGCGGAACGAATACGGTGCGGCCATCCTCAAGCTTCCCGACCCCATCGCCTCCACTCGCCAGGCGCAGGATCCGGGTCAGCGTAGCCCCTCCCTGCGCGAGGCAGCGAGCCAGCTGGAGCCGGCTGCCGCGTCATCGGCCACGGCCGGGCGGCGACTCAGCCGAGCCTCCTCCTCGGCGAGCGCGGCGGCGATGGCCAGGGCCGTCACCCGGCCGGTGTCAGGCGCAGGCTCCAGCAGATCCGGGCGCCGGTCGAGGAACTGGCTGTCAATTTCCGAGCGCAGAAACGCCGCATCCCCCAGCAGGCGAAGATGAAACGCCTGGTTGGTGGCAACGCCGCTCACCACGAGCTCGCTCAGTGCGCGGCGCATGCGCACGATGGCATCTTCACGAGTTGCGCCCCAGGTGATGACCTTCCCGAGGAGCGAGTCGTAGAACAGCGTCACGTCATTCCCAACCTCGAAACCACCATCCCAGCGCACTCCCGGCCCAGTGGGGATTCGGAGATATTCGAGCCGGCCGGTGGAGGGCAGGAATCCATTCGCGGAATCCTCGCTGGTGATCCGGCACTCCAGCGCCCAGCCGCGCGGCGCAAGCGGACCGCGTGCCAGGCCCATGGGAAATCCTTGCGCAATCCGGAGTTGCTCACGCACCAGGTCGACCCCGTACACCAGTTCGGTCACGGGGTGCTCCACCTGGATGCGGGTGTTCATTTCGAGGAAGTAGAAAGTTCCGTCGGCTGCCAGCAGAAACTCGCACGTCCCCGCGCTCCGATATCCCACCGCCACGGCCGCCGCGACCGCCGCGGCACCCATCCTTTCGCGGAGTTCCGGACTCACCGCGGCCGACGGAGCCTCCTCGACCAGCTTCTGGTGACGCCGCTGAATCGAGCACTCGCGCTCGCCGAGGTGCACGGTGCGTTCGTGGTCGGCGAGGATCTGGATCTCGACGTGGCGGGGCCGCTCCACATACTTCTCGATGTAGACGCTCGCGTCGCCAAAGGCCTTCAGCGCCTCCGAGGCCGCGGTCACAAGCGCCGCCTCCAGTTCTTCGGCACGGCGAACCACTCGCATCCCCTTGCCGCCACCTCCCGCCGACGCCTTCACCAGCACCGGATAGCCGATCGCATCCGCGGCCTCTCGCGCAGTTCGAGGGTCGCTGACCGGCAGGGTCAGGCCGGGAACGATCGGCACCCCGGCCGCAGCCATCCGCCGTCGCGCCTCGGTCTTGTCACCCATCGCCGAAATGGCGCTCGCCGGCGGCCCGACGAATGCCAGCCCCGCGTCCGTCACCGCCTGCGCAAAGGCGGCGCGTTCGGCCAGGAAGCCATAGCCGGGGTGGATGGCGCCCGCATCGGTGTCCGCGGCCGCCGCGAGCAGCTTGTCGATCCGGAGGTAGCTCTCGGCAGGGGATGAAGGACCGAGCGGCACGGCGAAATCCGCGGCGCGGACATGCGGGGACAGCCGATCGGCGTCGGAAAACACCGCCACCGCCTCGAGACCTTCATCGTGGCAGGCGCGGATCACGCGCAGGGCGATCTCGCCCCGATTGGCAACCAGGACCCGGTGAAACGAGGACATCGGATGCGTGGAGGAGCGAACGGTCAGCGGCCGCAGCTGTTGCGCTGACGCGCGCCGAGCGGGACCAGGAGAGAAGTACAGAGGACCGGATTGTAGCGCGCCGCCCGGGTATACAGATCGACGACTTCGCGGCTGAGCAGGATCGGTCGCGAGCGCTCGACGGCGGTGAGCTCGATGATACCGAGCGGGTCGGCCACTTCGGGGGCCTCTGGTCCCGCGATTCGAACCAATCGGAATGCTATCAGCGGGAGTCGCGGCGCCGTGGTGGAATCAGTGGTCGGTGACAGGCAGACCGGTCGCCGGGAGGCGACGAAGGTCAGCGCCTGGCCGACCGGCACGATCGGCCGCATGTCGAGCGCCTCCGCCATGCGCAGTCGGTACAGCGAGTCGTCCTCATAGCGCGTGGGCAGCAGCAGGATGAGGTCGCCTCGGCTGCGATCTCCCAGTACAGCGCTCCACGCCGCGACGGCTTCGAGTTCCGTCCCGGTGACGAGCACTCCGCCCACCGGGCAGGAGTTGATCAGATTCCGCCCTGCCTCCAGCAGGTAGGCTGGCGGCTCCGACCCATTCGGCATGACGAAGCCGGCACGGACGCCGAGCCAGCCGTCCTCCTCAATCTGCATCGCGGCGCGGTCCATCTCGACCATCGCGCGCAGATACATGGCGGAATCGGTCGGGAGCCGAAGCGAGGCATCGAGCGCGGTCGCGGCGAAATCGAGGAAGAAGGAGCTGGAGGGCTCCCCGGAATGCCCGCGCCGGTGCCATTCGCGGCTGTCGAGGATGTAGAACTGTCCGAGTTCCAGCCATGCCTGGCCGTCATCCGGCGCGGTCGCGAGATAACGGCCGAGCATTTCGGTGGCGTCGGTGCGCTGGCCGGCCGCGGCCATCAGCGCGGCGCGTGGAGCGACAGACGGGTCGACCGCGGCCTGGGCGGCGGCAAGCCGAGGCAGCGCAATGCACCCGAGGAGGGCGAGCGACGAGCGAATGCTGGGGGTGACCATCGCCGACTAAGCTAGGGATGGGTGCAGGGATGCGCTAGGCCCGGATGATCAGTCGCTGGACGAATTTATATGCAGCGACCTTCACGACATCCCGCAGGAAGAGCGACCCGCTGGGTCGGCCCCTAGAGCGGGATGTTACCGTGCTTTTTAGGGGGATTGCGGTCGCGCTTGGTGGCAAGTGTGCGGAGCGCGTCGATGAGACGAGGGCGGGTGTCACGCGGATCGATCACATCATCGACGTAGCCGCGGGAAGCGGCCATGTACGGGTTGGCGAATGTCGCCGTGTACTCGGCAATCCGCCGGGCGGTCTCCGCCTCCCGGTCCGCCGCCTGTTCGATTTCCCTCTTGAACAGGATTTCCACTGCCCCCTTGGGTCCCATGACCGCGATCTCCGCGGTGGGCCAGGCCAGGTTGACATCGCCCCGGATATGCTTGGAGCTCATGACATCGTAGGCGCCCCCATAGGCCTTCCGGGTGATCACCGTGAGCTTCGGCACCGTCGCCTCACAATAGGCGTACAGCAGCTTGGCGCCGTGCTTGATGATCCCGCCATGCTCCTGCGCCACGCCGGGCAGGAAGCCCGGCACGTCGACGAAGGTGAGGATGGGAAGGTTGAAGCAGTCGCAGAACCGGATGAAGCGCGCCGCCTTGAGTGAGGCGCTGATGTCGAGCACGCCGGCGAGCACCGCGGGCTGATTCGCGACAATGCCCACGGGGCTGCCGCCGAGACGCGCAAATCCGGTGAGGATGTTGCCGGCATAGTCCGGCTGCGCCTCGAAGAAGCCTCCGCGGTCAACGACCAGGCGGATGACGTCCTGCATGTCATACGGCTTGTTCGGGCTGTCGGGAATCAGGTCCAGGAGTCGCTCCTCCCGACGGTCCGCCGGATCATCCGATTCACGGCCGGAACTCCGCGGGGGCTCGTCGAGATTGTTCTGCGGCAGGTACGTCATCAGCTCGCGCACCGCGGCGAGGCATTCAGGCTCGGAGCCGTGGACGAAGTGCGCGACTCCACTGGTTCCGCCGTGCACATCCGCACCACCCAGCTGATCGAAGCTGACCTCCTCGTGGGTCACTGTCTTCACGACATTGGGCCCGGTGACGAACATGTAGCTCACGCCGCGAACCATGAACACGAAATCGGTGATGGCGGGACTATAGACCGCGCCGCCGGCGCATGGGCCGAGGATCACCGAGATCTGGGGGACCACCCCGGAGGCCAGGGTGTTGCGGAGAAAGATGTCGGCGTATCCACCCAGCGAGGCGACGCCTTCCTGGATGCGCGCCCCGCCAGAATCATTGAGCCCGATGACCGGGGCGCCGTTCCTGACGGCCAGGTCCATCACCTTGCAGATCTTCTGCGCGAAGGTCTCCGATAGCGATCCGCCCAGCACCGTGAAGTCCTGCGAGAAGACGTACATCAGTCGCCCGTTCACCCGGCCGTAGCCGGTGACCACGCCGTCGCCCAGGACCTGCTGCGCTTCCAGCCCGAAGTCGGTGCAGCGATGAGTGACGAAGCGGTCGAGTTCCACGAAGCTGCCGGGATCGAGCAGCAGGTCGAGGCGTTCGCGGGCAGAGAGCTTGCCCTTCTTGTGCTGCTGGGCGAGCCGCTCGGCCCCGCCGCCCTGTTCAGCGAGGGCCTGCTTGTGATGGAGTTCGTCGAGACGCTGGCGCGGGTTGGTCATGGGCTGGAAGGTAAGGCGGAGGAAACGGCGCGGAAGGGTTGGGCCACGTGCGCCCGGAAAACAGCGCGGGCCGGTGTCCGAAGACCCCGGCCCGCTCAGTCAGCGCAGGAGAACGCGTTCAGGACCGCGGCCGGGCTATCGGCTCGTAAGGTGTCTTGTCCCAGATGATCTCCGGCTGGTGCAGAAAGCG
>JBDTTN010000122.1:0-7219 GCA_039930625.1 Gemmatimonadota bacterium
GCCACTCGGGATGTGCAGGGTCCAGTTGCCCTCCTTCTCCGGCGTCAGCGCGTTCTTGATTCGCACATTGCCAAAGGTCCCGCGCATCATCACCTCGTGATGCCCGCGCCGCGCGCCGAAGGTGTTCCAGTCCACCTGCTGAACTCCGTGCTCGAGCAGGTACTTCGCTGCGGGCCCGTTCTTCGGAATGGCGCCGGCGGGCGAGATGTGGTCGGTCGTGACCGAATCCCCGAGGACCGCCAGCGCCCGCGCGTCGAAGATGTCCGTGAGAGGTCCGGGCTCGGCGGAGAGATTCTGGAAGAAGGGCGGCTCGGCGACATAGGTGCTCTTTGGATCCCAGGCATACCGACTGCCCTCGGGGACCGGCAGCGCCTGCCAGACTGCATCGCCATCGAACACCGAGGCATAGCGTTCGCGGAACAGCTCGGGCTTGAGCGACGCCGCCATGGCGTCGGCGATTTCCTTGGGTGATGGCCAGATGTCCTTCAGGTAGACTGCCGCGCCATCCTTGCCGGTGCCGATCGCCTCGGTGCTCAGATCGAGGTCGACCCGGCCGGCGATGGCGTAGGCAACGACCAGGAGCGGGGACGCGAGGTAATTGGCGCGCACCAGCGGATGCACCCTCGCCTCGAAGTTCCGGTTGCCGGAGAGGACCGAGGCCGCGACGAGCTGATGCTCCTCGATGGCCTTGGCGATCTCATCGGGGAGCGGCCCCGAGTTGCCGATACAGGTGGTGCAGCCATAGCCCACGACGTTGAAGCGCAGCTGCTCCAGATAGGGCAGGAGCCCCGCGGCCTTCAGATACTCGGTCACCACCCGTGAGCCGGGGGCGAGACTGGTCTTGACCCACGGCTTCGTGGTGAGACCGCGCTCCACCGCCTTTCGGGCCAGCAGTCCTGCGCCGATCATGACCGAAGGGTTGGAGGTGTTGGTACAGCTGGTGATGGCCGCGATGACGACGGACCCGTCGCGCAGCTCGCAGGCCTGGCCGTCGATCGTGGCGGTGACTGGCGGTTGCTCCGTTAGGGCCGTGGTTCCGATGGCGCCACCCTCGTTGGTCCAGCGAGCGAGGTTGGCCTGCGCTACGTCGCGGCGGGCCGCCGGGACGAGCGGGGTCATCAGGTCCGGCAGCGAGAGCTGGAAGTTGCGCTTCAGGCCGCTCAGCGGGACCAGATCCTGGGGCCGCTTGGGACCCGCCAGGCTGGGCACCACACTGGACAGGTCGAGGGTGAGCGTGCTGCTGAACTCGGGGTCGGGGGTCTGATCGGTCCGGAAGAGCCCCTGCTCCTTGCAATACCGCTCTACCCGATCGACGACCGCCTTGTCACGGCCGGTGCGCTCGAGGTAGCGGACCGTTTCGGCGTCGACGGGGAAGAAGCCCATTGTGGCGCCGTATTCGGGTGCCATGTTGGCGATGGTGGCGCGGTCCGCGAGGCCGAGGCTGGAGAGTCCGGGGCCGTAGAACTCGACAAACTTGTCGACTACGCCTTTCTTCCGTAGCATCTGGGTGGCGGTCAGGACCAGGTCGGTCGCGGTGGTGCCGAGCGGCAGTTCGCCGACGAGCTTCATGCCGATGACCTCGGGGATCAGCATGAAGTAGGGCTGCCCCAGCATGACGGCCTCGGCCTCGATGCCACCCACACCCCAGCCCAGTACTCCCAGGCCGTTGATCATCGTGGTGTGCGAATCGGTTCCGACGCAGGTGTCGGGATAGGCCGTGAGCGCGCCGTGCAGTTCTCGCAGCTGCACCACCGGCGCCAGATTCTCGAGGTTGACCTGGTGCACGATGCCGGTGCCGGGCGGCACTGCGCGGAAGTTCCGGAAGGCACGCTGGGCGAACTTGAGCAGCTGGTAGCGCTCGCGGTTCCGATCGTACTCCAGATCCACGTTCTTCTGATAGGCGTCCGCCGTCCCGGAATAGTCCACCTGGACCGAGTGGTCGATGACCAGGTCGCAGGGGACGATCGGGTTGATGCGGTCGGGGTCGCCGTGCATGCGAGCCATCGCATCCCGCATGGCGGCCAGGTCCACGACGCAGGGAACTCCGGTGAAGTCCTGCAGGACCACGCGCGCCGGCATGAAGGGGATTTCGCCCTGCCCGGTCGCGCCGCCCGACCAGCGGCCGAGCGCGGCCACATGCTCCTCGGTGACCAGGCCGCGGCCGGCAAACCGGAGGGCGTTCTCGAGCAGGACCCGGATTGAGAATGGCAGCCGGTCGAGTTGGGTCACACCCTTGCGCTCAAGCTCCGGTAGGCGGAAGATCGTTGCGGTTTGGGATCCCAGGGTCAGGGTGCCGCGGGCGCCAAACGGATTGAGCGGGGTCGTCGTCATGGGTCGCATCGGGATAGAGATGACGGGGGCGGTCGCCCAAGTATAAAACGCGAGAGGCTTTCACGGCATGGCTAAGAGAGTGACGGTGCCGTACAGCGTGACCCGCGAAGATGCCGGGGTGCGGATCGAGTGGACGGCCGGGGCGCATGAGGGGTTCTTCCCGGCACGCGCACTTCGGCTGGCCTGCCCCTGTGCTGCCTGCGTCGAGGAGATGACGGGACGGCCTGTTCTCAATCCCGAGACCGTGCCGCAGGATGTGCACCCGCTCCGGGTGGCGCTGGTCGGCGCCTACGGGCTCCGGATCGAGTGGAGCGACCGACACAGCACGGGCATCTACACCTTTGAGCGCCTGCTCGCTTCCTGTCCCTGTCCGGCCTGCGAGGTCGGGCGCCGCGCGGTGGGCTCATGATCAGTCCCCGCTTCGGCCTCCCGCTGGCCGGCGGCCAGATCTGGATCTGGATCTGGGCCGCGCTGCTCGGGCTGGGGCTGCTGGGACTTTCGGGGGCGGTGCAGTGGGGCCGTGAGACGCACTGGCGCAACCTCGACGAGGTGCTGCGCGGCGCCGGGACGGTCTCAGTCTCGCTCGGCATGATTTTCTTCCTCTCCGGCGTTCTCCAGCTGCTCGGCCTCGCGCTTATTGCTCTTGCCCTGGCGTGCTTCGTGGCGGCGTTCATCGTGGGAAAGCGGACCGACGACGGTCGCGACCACCACTAGTCCGGCCATCCTTTCTGACTCTCCCGCCGGGGATTACCTTGCCCCGGTGCGCGCTTCCATCCGGCTCGGCCTCATCCTTCTCGCTCTGATTCCATCCGCGCTCGCCGCGCAGCTGGAACCCCCTACCACCGGCGGTTACGCAACCCTCGACCTGCGGCTGCGCATGCTGGGGCACGACAAGCGCGTGCTGATGATCGCCGCACACCCGGACGACGAGGATACCGAGCTGCTCACCCTCCTGGTGCGGGGCATGGGCGCCGAGGCGGCGTATCTCTCGTTGAATCGCGGGGAGGGGGGACAGAACCTCATCGGCAGCGAGCTCGGCGAGGCGCTCGGCCTGCTGCGTACCGAGGAGCTGCTGGCCGCGCGACGGCTCGATGGGGCGCAGCAGTTCTTCACCCGTGCGTACGACTTTGGCTTCTCCAAGAACCTGGACGACACCTGGGCCCATTGGCCGCGGGACTCGGTGCTCAAGGATGTCGTGCGTACCATCCGCCGGTTCCGGCCGCAGATCGTGGTCTCGATCTTCAGCGGTACCCCTCGCGATGGCCACGGCCAGCATCAGGCGGCGGGCTGGGCCGCGCAGGAGGCGTACCGGATCGCGGGCGATACGCTGGCGTTCCCGGAGCTGTGGACGGAAGAGGGAATCGCTCCATGGGCTCCGCTCAAGCTGTATCGCAGCGCCCGATTTGACTCTGCGGCCACCACGCTGAGCCTCGATGGTGGCGCGCTGGACCCGGCGGTGGGCCAGTCGTTTCACCAGATCGCCATGCGCGGGCGAAGCCTCCACCGCTCGCAGGACATGGGACAGCTGCAGGGGATGGGGCCATCGGTGGTGCGGCTGGCGCTGATTCAGGATCGGACCGGGCAGGGTGCCGGAGGGCTGTGGACCGGAATCGATACGACCCTGGGTGCAGTGCCGCTGGTGCAGGCGCTCCGGCCCCCAGTCAGGCAGAAAGGCATGGAGCTGCTCGCCCGCTACGTCGCACGGGTCGATTCCGCCCGGCTGCTGGTCGCGCTGCCGCTCCGGTCTCGGTTGCGCGAGTTGCTCGGCCGTGCGGGCGAGGACCTCCAGCAGGCGCGCCGCCAGGTCGTGGATGGTCTCCCGGGTGGCGTCGCGGCGCGGACCCAGCTTGAGCGGATCCTGGAGGGTGACCCCTTCGAAGGGGAGCTCCGCCGGTTCGGGGCGGCCCGGCTCGCGAGCCTCGAATTGATCAGCGATGCGGTGAGCGAGGATGCCAGGGTGGTCCCCGGCCAGCGCGTGGCCGTAACGGTTTCGGTGTGGAATCCGGGCAGCGCGCCGGCTCCGATCGGGCTCTGTCTGGACGGCGTCGAGCTCGGCTGGCGCCTGCTGTCCGACTCGACTCGGCGGGGGGCGCTCCCCGGTTCCTCCTGGCGGGGAAGCTGTCTTGGCTACCAGGCCGCCACGGCCGCCCTCGGTCCGCTCGGTCCGACCGAGGATTCCGTCCCACCACAGCGGCTGGTCTCCGCCCGGCTCGAGGCAACTGTGCCCGAGTCGGAGGACTACTCGACGCCGTACTTCCTCCGGCTGCCGCGCCAGGGCGATCTCTACCAGTGGGACCCGGACGACCGTGCGGTGTGGGGGCTCGCCTTTGAGCCGGCGCGGTTCCGCCTGACAACCGGCGGCGGCGCCGTGTCCCGCGAAATCGCCTTTCGCGGCAATGACCAGGGCTCGGGCGAGTTTCGCAAACCGGTCGTGGTGGTGCCGCGGGTAGACGTGCGCCTGGATCCCCAACTCGAAGTCTGGCCGCTGACGAACCGGGCGCCGCGGACCTTCGTCGTCACCCTGACGCATGGCGCCCGCGACACCACCACCGGGATTGTCAGCCTGCAGGTGCCGAGAGGCTGGATACAGCCCGCGGCTCAGTCGTTCCAGCTGACCCACGAAGATGAGCGGATGGAGTTCCGCTTCAGGGTGCGTCCGCCGGAGCGGCCGGCCGCCGGCGCGTTCGAGATTGCGGCCATCGCGCAGAGCAGGCAGGGCCAGGTCTACGACGTCGGGCTGGTGACGGTGGACCATCCGCACATCCGGGCGCGGAGCCGAGCCCGCCGGGCGACCGCACTGATCCGGGTGACTGATCTGGCGCTGCCGACGGTGAAGCACATCGCCTATCTGCGCGGCGCCGCCGATCGCGTGCCGGAGGCGCTGCAGAGAATCGGACTGCCACTCGAGGTGATCACCGGCGCCGACCTGCTGACCAGACCACTGGCCCAGTACGGCGTGATCGTGGTGGGACCGCGCGCCTGGGAGACCGACGCGGACCTGGCGGCGAACAACGATCGCCTGCTCGCCTACGCCCGCGCTGGCGGGACCGTACTGGTCCAGTATCAGCAGTACGGCTACTTCCTCGGCGGATTCGCCCCATTTCCCATGACGCTCGGCACCCGCGCGCCGGGCGCCCCTAACTCGGCGACCACGGTGGCACGACCCAACGGGGCGCCGACCCCGGCCGTGACGCCGGGGCTGCTGGGCGGGCACGACCGGGTGACCGACGAGAATGCCCCGGTCACCGCCGTGAACCCCGCCAGCCCGGTTCTCCGTTTCCCGAACCGCATCGGCGCGCACGACTGGCAGGGGTGGGTGCAGGAGCGGGGCCTCTACTTTGCACACTCCTGGGATGCGGCATGGAAGCCGGTGCTGGAAATGCACGACCCCGGGGAGGTTCCTCTCGAGGGTGGGCTCCTCGTTGCAAACCTGGGGCGCGGGCGATACGTCTACACCGGCCTCAGCTTCTTTCGGCAGCTCCCGGCCGGCGTGCCGGGTGCCTGGCGGCTCTTCGCGAACCTGCTGGCGCTCGGTCAGGCGCCGCCGGTGGCGCCTCGCCCGGCTCAGCCGGCCACCGATACGCCGAAGGTCGAACGGGAGTGACGCGCGGGTACCTGCCGAGGGGCGTGAGGGCTTCCTCGGGGAGGCGGGCAGGTATGCTCGGAGCGTTGCGTGCCGCGGCCGTGGCAGGCAGGTGGCGCAGCGCCGTCGGGTTGACGCTGGCGATGGCTGTTGCGTCCGGCTGCGGTGACGGCCGGATTCCGTTGACCCTCTACTCACCCCACGGTCGCGACCACCTGACGCTGCTCGAACATGAGTTCGAGCGGTTGCATCCCGAAATCGACGTCCGCTATCTCGATCTTGGCAGCCAGGAGGTGCTGGACCGGCTCCGTCTCGAGCGGGTGAATCCGCAGGCCGACGTCTGGTTCGGCGGACCGACGACGCTCTTCGAGCGCGGCGTCCAGGACTCGCTGCTCGCCCCGTACCGGCCGAGCTGGGCCGGTGGAGTAGACTCGGGAGGAATCGGCGCCGGGGATATGTACTATCCCGCCTACCGGACGCCGGCCGTGATCGTCTACAACAACGTCGCCGTGCCGGACTCGCTCGCCCCGCGCGACTGGGAGGATGTCCTTGAGCCGCGCTGGCACGACAAGGTACTCATCCGCGACCCGGTCGCCAGCGGCACCATGCGGGCGATCTGGGGGCTCATCCTGCAGCGGAGCCTCAGGGAGACTGGAGACACGGCGGAGGGAATGGCGTGGCTGCGCCGCCTCGACGGTCAGACCCGGACTTACGCGCTCTCCCCGGCGCTGCTCGATGCCAAGCTGGCGCGACAGGAGGGACTGGTCACGCTGTGGGATCTGCCTGACGTGCTGATCGCGCGGAGCAAGGGAATGCCGTTCGGGTACGTCTTCCCCTCGAGCGGCACCGTCGTGATCGACGATGCGATCGCGCTGGTGGCAGGGGCGCAGCATCCGAAGGAGGCCAGGATGTTCATCGAATTCGTGGGCAGCGTGGACGGTCAGATTCTTGCCGCCGAAAAAGTCTTCCGACTTCCGGCTCGGCGGGATCTGCCCGCGGACCGCATTCCGGTGTGGGTCGCCGAGGTGGAGCGGACGATGAAAGTCGAGCCGATGGACTGGGCGCTCCTGACGCGGAAGGGCGCCGAGTGGATGGGCTACTGGGATCAGCATGTCCGCAATACGGGGCGGGGGAAGTGAGCTACCTCCGCCTCGAGTCGCTCACTCGACGCTTCAGCGCCGCGGCAGGAGTGTTCGATCTCTCGCTCTCGCTCGAGCGCGGGCGCACCCTTGCGCTGCTGGGGCCGAGCGGGAGCGGCAAGACGACGACGTTGCGGCTGCTGGGCGGCTTCGAGTCGCTGGATGC
>JBDTTN010000123.1:0-7197 GCA_039930625.1 Gemmatimonadota bacterium
CATGCGACGTTGGTCGATGGTGGTGCTGGCGCTGGCGCTGGCGGGGTGCGACAACCTCAAGGACATGTTCTCTGCGCGGCCCGAAGTGGCGGCCGAGGCGAGTGGCCAGCAGCTCAAGGTGGAGCGGCTCGCCAAAATGATGACCTCCATCAAGGGGGTGCCGCTGACGCACGATGCGGCGGAGTTCATCACCAACATGTGGGTCGATCACACCCTCTTTGCGCAGGCGCTCGCCAGCGGTACTCTGCTGACCGACTCCAGCGTGGCGGTGCAGGTCTTGTGGCCCGAGATCGCGGAGATCCGGGGCAGCCGATGGCACGACACGCTGGTGAACCACCGTGCGCCGATGACTCCGGGAATGGCCGACAGCATCTACGGTGCCGACCAGGTGCGACTGCTGCAGCACATTCTCATCCGGTTGCAGCCCAATGCGGAGCCGCCGGCGCGAATTGCGGCCCGCCGCAAGGCCGATGCAGCCTATGCGAAGCTCAAGGCCGGCGCCAATTTCGCCCAGCTTGCGACGCAGCTGAGCGAGGATCCGGGCAGCAAACAGGATGGTGGCTATCTGCAGCCCGCCCCCAAGGGGAAGTGGGTGACAGCATTCGACAGCGCCGGCTGGACCCTCGCGCCCGGCGGAATGACCCCGGTCATTGAATCTCCCTTCGGCTATCACATCATCCGCCGACCGCCGGCGGAGGAGGTGCGGGACCGGATGGTCACCTATGCCCGCGAACGCATCGGCGCCTCGCTCGACTCGGTGTACCTCGACAGCCTCGGCGTCCGCCGGAAGCTCACGGTGCAGGGCGACGCGCCGGCGCTGATCCGCGCAGGCCTGGCCAGTCGTGCGGAAGCGAGCCATTCGCAAAAGCGATTGGCGACCTATGACGGTGGGGCTCTGACTGTCGCGGACTTCATGCGCTGGGTGAGTGCCCTCGGTCCGACCTGGGGCAACGATCTCCTGGGCCGCCCCGATACCGCGCTGACGCAGTTCGTGCGCCTCATCGCGCAGAACCAGTTGCTGCTGCAGCAGGCCGATTCCGCCGGAATCCTGCTGGCGCCGGCGGAGTGGGAGGGGATGCTGGCGCGGTACCACGGACAGATCGACACGCTGCGGATGAGCCTGGATCTGTTCAGCGCCGACATGACCGATCCGGCCGTTTCCGCGAGTGAACGGAGCCGGGTCGCCGCAATCAAGGTCGAGAGCTACTGGGATCGAATCGCGGCCGGTTCGCTGCGGCCTCGCCCGATTCCCCCCCAGGTCGCGGCAGTGCTGCGCCGGCCTGACAATTTCAAGGTGAACAAGGCCGGGATCGACCGGGCCGTCGAACTGGCCAAGGAGTTGAAGCTGAAGGCCGATTCGGTCGCCCAGGCGCCCCAGGTGGTGCCGAACCAGCCCGCGCCGGGCGCCGCGCCATTCACTCCGCCGCCGACGACCGCGCCCGCAGGGAAGCCATGAGCACACTGCGCTCGAGCCTCCTCGCCGCGTGCGCGCTGCTGTGTGCGGCTGCGGCGGCCGCCCAGCAGCCCGATCAGCCGACCGGTTTCCGCTGCGACACTCTGCCGGGGGTGGTGGACCGGGTCGTGGCGGTCGCGGGCGATGTGCCGATTCTTTCCTCGCAGGTCGAGGAGGAGATTTTCACCCAGCGTGCCCAGAACGGGCAGGTCCCGAAGACGCTGAGCGCGTTTCACGACCTCTGCCGCTCGGTGATATCCGATCTGATCGACGCCGAGGTAATGGTGCAGGTGGCGGAGCGCGACACGACGATCAAGGTGAGCGATTCCGAGATCTCCGACGGTGTCGAGCAGCAATTCCACAACGTGCGCCAGCGGTTCACCTCGGAAGTCGATTTCAAGAATGAGCTGGCACGTTCGGGGTTTCAGACGCCGGAGGAGTTCCGCCGCTGGCTCACCGACAGTCAGCGCAAGGCCGCGTTCCGCAATCGCCTGATCAGCAAGCTGAAGGAGGACGGCAAGCTGAAGCCGGTGCAGCCGACCGAGCGCGAAATGCGGGCGTACTTCGAGCAGTACCAGGACCAGCTCCCGGCTCGGCCCGCCACGCTGTCGTTCCGCAATATCGTCATCTCGCCCAAGGCGTCGGCCCCCGCGCGTGACCGCACGCTGGCGCAGGCCGACTCGATCGTCGCCGAACTCCGCAAGGGCGCCGATTTCGCCACCGCAGCCAAGCGATTTTCCCAGGATCCTGCGAGCAAGGAGCAGGGAGGCGACCTCGGCTGGTTCCGCCGTGGCATCATGGTGCCGGAGTTCGACGCCATAGTCTTCCGGCTCAGGCCGGGCGTGATCTCCGATCCGGTCGAGACGCCATTCGGGTTTCATATCATCCAGGTGCAGCGGATCCAGCCCGCCGAGGTGCAGGCGCGCCATATCCTGCTGATGCCGGAGATCGAGGCGGCGGACGCGGACAGCGCCGATTCGCTCGCCCTGAGGGTATCGGATCAGTTGCGCCATGGCGCCTCCTTCGATTCGCTCGCCAAGCTGTATCACGATCCGGGCGAAGAGCGCGAGGCAGAGGATGTGCCGGTGACGCAGCTGCCTGACGAATACAAGGAAGGGATCGGGACGGCTGACAGCGGCCAGGTGGTGGCGCCGTTTGCCATCCGAAAGGTGATGGGACTCCGGCGGAAGTACGTGGTATTGGAAGTGACCAGCCGCCGCACAGAGGGCGCGATCCGCTACGAGGACGTGAAGGAGCAGATCCGCAAGAAGCTCAGCGACGACCTGGCGACCCGCAGGTACCTGGATCGGCTCCGCCGGGCGACCTACGTAGACATCCGGCTGTAGCGCAGCCGGGAACAGCGAAAGGCGGAAGGGGAACGCCGACCCGCGACAGTTCCCCTTTCCCTTTTCCCCGTCTGTTTCCCCCGCTTACTTCCTCTCATGCCACTCCTCCGCCCGCCCCGCCTCGCCATCACGCTCGGTGATCCCCGCGGCATCGGGCTCGAGATCACGGCGCGGGCGCTGGCCGAGCCGATCGACGCTGAGATCATCGTGATCGGTGCCGAGGACCAGATCGCGACGCTGCCGGCGCAGCGCCGGGTGGCAGTGGGTACATGGGGCGAGGGATTCGGAGAGGACGCACCGGCCACGAAGCCGGGTCCCACGCGCGCGGTACGCGCCGGTCGCATCACCGGGGCCAGTATCGAGATGGCGGTGAAGCTCGCACTATCCGGAGAGGCGGATGCCATCGTCACCGCTCCAGCCCACAAGCACGCGCTCAATCTCGCCGGCTTCCGCTGGCCGGGGCACACCGAGTGGCTGGCCCACCTTGCCGGCGACGTGGAAGTCGCGATGATGCTCGCCGCCGATCAGCTGCGGGTCGTGCTGGTGACAACCCACGTACCGTTCCGCGCGGTCCCGGCCCTGCTCACGACGGACAAGGTGATCCGTACCGGACGCGTCACCCGCAAGGCGCTGCAGGAGTGGTGGGGGATCGCCGCGCCGAGAATCGCGGTCTGCGCCCTCAATCCGCACGCCGGCGAATCGGGGCTCTTTGGTGACGAGGAGGAGCGGGTGCTCCGCCCCGCCGTCGAAGCGCTCGGCGCCAGCGGACCGTTCCCCGCCGACACCGTCTTTGTCCGGGCGATGCGCGGCGAGTTTGACGCGGTGCTGGCTCCCTACCACGACGTCGGCATGACGGCGATCAAGGTGGCCGCATTTGGTCGCGGGGTGAATGTGACGCTCGGACTGCCCTTCCCCCGGACCTCGCCCGATCACGGCACGGCGTTCGACATCGCAGGTACCGGCAAGGCGGATGCATCCAGTATGCGTGCCGCACTTGACCTCGCCGTCCAGCTCGCGCTCAAGAACGGGAGGATGGTCCACGGTGCCTGATCGCGCGGCCGAATGGGCCCGGCGGATTCAATGGGCCGCCGTCCTGATTGGGTCGCTGATCCGCCTCCGCCAGTATCTGCATGCCCGCTCGTTGTGGATCGACGAGGCCATGCTCGCGAACAACATCCTCTCCCGCTCCTTCCGTCAGCTGCTCCAGCCCCTGGATACCGATCAGACCGCTCCAGTTCCCCTGCTCTGGTTCAGCAAACTCTTCGCGATGTGGTTCAGCCCGGATGAGCGGGCGCTGCGGCTGCTCCCTTTCCTGGGCGGCATTGTGCTGCTCATTGCGCTGCGCAAGACCGCCCACCGGCTGCTGCCGCCGTGGCCGGCGGCACTCGCGGTGCTGATCGCGGCGTTGTCGCCGATGCTGATCTACTACGCCAACGAACTGAAGCCGTACGGCCTCGACGCCATGTGGGCCACGCTGGTGCTGCTGCTGGCACTGCGGGTTCGGGAGCGGCCCGGGGACCGCAGTCGCTGGCTCGGCCTGCTGCTGGCGGGGATGGTCGCCACGGTTGCGACCACGCCGGCGCCATTCGTTCTCGCGGGCGCGGGTATCGGCCTCGCGCTGGACGACGGGGTGCGGCGATCGCGCGGCGGGTGGACCTGGCTCACCACCTGTGCGGTGCTCTGGGCGACGGTGTTCGCGACCGTCTACCTGCTGCTGTACAAGTCGACGGCCCAGAGTGTCTACATGCAGCACTACTGGGTCCCCTACTTCCTCAGCCCGTCGCTGCCGGAACTCGAGGCCAAGATCGACCATGCGGTAGGATCAGGGCTGCAGGACTGGTTCCTGTCGGATGGAGGCCGCTGGCGGGTGGAAGTGGGATTCCTGCTGATCGTGCCTACCGTCGTGGGAGCGGTCGAACTCGGCGGCCGCCACGGCCGCTCGGTCGCCGCGATGCTGCTCATCCCGTTCGGGCTTGCGGTCTTCGCTTCGACGATGCGCCGCTATCCGGTCGCTCCCCGGCTCATGCTGTTCGGGATGCCCTCGATGACGATCATGCTCTCCGCGGGGATCTGGGCGATCGGTGAACAGCTGTACGCTCGCGCCAGGCTACCCTGGTTCGCGATGGCCTTCGTTGCGCTGCTGGCGCTGCCGGGACTCGATGCGGTGCGGCAGTGGGCGGTGCCTCTCGACCGGGAGACCCTCCGCCCGCTGGTGGCGACGATCGAGCGGGAGCACCTGCCCGATGCCGCCGTGTACGTCTACGGCCGGGCGATGCCGGCGTGGCTGTACTACACCACCGACTGGTCCCGGCCGGACCTGACACGGGTGCACGAGCGGAGCGTGCTGATCGGATCGACCGGCGGCGCGTTTTATCATGACGCCAGTCGCGGGCGCCCCGTGGCGGAGGAGGGGGATAGCCTGGTCTTCCCCTTTCGCGACTGGCGCGAACTGGTCGGTGTTCCCGCCGGACTGGGGCCCGACACCCTCGGCATCAGGCGTGATGCACCGGACCCTGGCTGGGCGGCGAATGAAGTGCGGCGGATTCGTCAGGCGGGTGGTCCGGAGGCGTGGCTGGTGCTGTTCTCGTTCGTGCCCGGCGTGGAGGACAGCCTGGAGGCGGCGATGCAGGCCACAGGCGCGAAGCAGACCCTGCGGGACGAGCGGGATGGTGCGGTGATTGAGAGGTATGTATTCGAGTAAGCGGTCAGCGGTCAGCCGTCAGCCGTCAGCCGTCAGCCAATGGCCGTTAGCTTTCAGCAGCGGCCTGACTGTGCCCGGTTCACATTTCACTCCTCACCGCTCGCTCCAGGCTCGCCATCAGCGCGAGGTGCTGATCCAGTTTCAGTTTCTGGCTCGCGCGGTTGGCCACCAGCACCGCTCCCACCTGCAGGATCGTTTCCCGCTCCATCAGTCCGTTGGCTCGCAAGGTGTTCCCGGTGTCCACCAGATCGACGATCCAGTGGGCCAGGCCCAGCAGCGGCGCGACCTCGACCGAGCCGTACACGGTGATGATCTCCACCGGACGGCCCGCCTGCGCGAAGTGGGCCCACGCGAGTCGGGGGTACTTGGTTGCGATCCGCGCCGTCTTGCCACCGGGCAGGTCGGGCCACGCAGTACTCACGGGGCTGGCGACCACGAGCCGGCACCCGCCGAAGCCGAGCTCGAGCGGCTCCAGCACGTCGGCGTCGGATTCGCGCAGCACGTCGGTGCCGGTCACGCCGAGATCGGCGGCGCCTGACTCGACGTATACCGCGACGTCCGACGGCTTGACGACCAGGAACTCGATCGCCGGATCATTCGACGGGATCAGGAGGCGGCGCCCCGGGTCGGGATCGATGACGATGCCCGCCTTGGCGAAACAGATCGCTGCAGGCTCGAACAGCCGGCCCTTGGCCAGGGCGATCCGGATCATGGCGCCAGCGCCTCGGCGATTGTATCCAGATCGAGCGAGACACCGACCGCCGGCATCGGCGCGCCGAAGCGCCCCATGAGGTCGTCGTACCGGCCGCCGGCGCCCGCCGCCTGGCCGGCGCCCGCAGTGAACAGCTCGAAGTGAATGCCGGTGTAGTAGTCGAGCCCGCGTACCTCGCCGAGATCGAACACCACGTGGGCCCGGTCGGCCTCGGGGAGCGCCGCTTCCAGCCGGAGCAGGTGATCCAGCGCGGGCCGCGTAGCCCCGGGCGCCTGACGCATCGCCGCCTCCAGCACCGGTCGGCGTCCGATCACGAACGCGAGCCCGCCCAGCGCCTGCGCCTCGGGCGCGGCAAGGGCGAGGGAACGGGTGAGGTTGCCCCGATCCTTGCGATCGATCCAGCGGCGCACAGCGGCGCGCTGCTCATCGCCGAGCGCGGCGAGCCCCGGTGCCAGCGCGCCGACATGGCCGAGATTGAGCTGGAAATCCCGGAGCCCCATGGCGCGGGCAAGCTCCAGTGTCAGGCGCACGATTTCCACATCGGCCGCGAGGTCGCCCTGGCCGAGCAGTTCGGCGCCGGCCTGCAGGGTCTCCCGCGGGCGACCGCCGCGCTCCGGCTCCTGCCGGAACACCTTGCCGCTGTAACTCAGCCGGAGCGGGCGGGTGGCGCCGCGGAAGGTGGTCGCCGCGACCCGCGCGATGCTGGCGGTGAAGTCGTAGCGGAGCGCGAGCATTCGCCCGTCCCGATCGGTGAAACGGATGAGCCGATCGGCGACGCCCGGACCGGCGGCACGGAGGAAGACCTCCTCGTATTCGAAGGTCGGGGGCAGCAGCTCCTCGTAGCGCCCGGCTTCCAGCACATCGGCGGCGGCGCGCTGCAGGCGGCGGCGTGCGAGCGCGGCTGGCCCGGTGAGGTCGAGGGCGCCGGGCGGGATCGGGGCGATGGAGCGGAACATGGGGCGGGAGTATAAAGCCGTCGGCCGTG
>JBDTTN010000124.1:0-7185 GCA_039930625.1 Gemmatimonadota bacterium
TCATCCCGATCGGCGGTGCCGACATGCCGACGGTCATCGCCATCCTGAACGCCTACGCCGGCCTCGCGGCTGTGGCGATGGGCTTTGTGCTGGACAACAAGCTGCTCATCACCGCCGGTGCACTGGACGGCTCCAGCGGCCTGATCCTCGCGATCATCATGTGCAAGGCGATGAACCGCTCGTTCACCAACGTGCTCTTCGGCGCCTTCGGCCAGGTGCAACAGGCCAAGGGGACGGGAGAGCAGAAGACCTACAAGGCGGAGACTCCCGAGGGCGCGGCCCAGATCCTGGAACAGGCCAGCCTGGTGGTGATCGTGCCGGGCTACGGGATGGCCGTTGCCCAGGCGCAGCACAAGGTTCGGGAGTTGTATGATCAGCTCAAGAAACGCGGCATCACCGTGAAATTCGCCATCCACCCGGTGGCCGGCCGGATGCCCGGCCACATGAACGTGCTGCTCGCCGAGGCCGATATTCCGTACACCGATCTGGTGGAGATGGATGAGATCAACCCCGACATGCCGCAGTGCGACGTCTGTCTCGTAGTCGGCGCCAACGACGTCGTGAATCCCGCCGCGCGCTTCGACAAGTCGAGCCCGATCTACGGCATGCCTATCATCGACGCCGACAAGGCGCGCTCCGTCTTTGCGATCAAGCGCAGCAAGAATCCCGGGTTCGCCGGAATCGACAACGAGCTCTACTTCGCCGACAAGACCTGGATGCTCTTTGGCGACGCCAAGGCTGTCATCGGCGAGCTGGTGAAGCAGTTGGCCGGCGAGGGGTCGCACTAGGAACCCGAGTTCGCCATCGAAGCAAACGACCCCCGTGCGAATCATCGCCCGGGGGTCGTCGTTTACCGCTGCTGCATTTGCAGCTCAGGGCCGTCCAGGCATCCGCATCTGCGTGTATCCCGCCGGTATCTGGAACAGCGAGGCGTCGAGCGACTTCGGCTCAACCCGAGTAGCCTCCATCACGGCCTTCTTGCCTCCCCCTTCGACATTGCTCACCCTGAGCGGGAAGAACCCCTCTTTGAAGAACGCTCGATAGGCTTCATTGTCGAAGTCGTTCAGCGGCGAGGCTGCACCCCGGCCCATCGGACTCTGCGGCGCCATGAAGTTCCCCATCCCCTTGGCGTTGCAGACTTCTATCTTGGACTTCTCCGATTCGACCAGGTAGTTCTCGCAGCGACGTCCCGCAATCGTTTCGCTGGTGCCCAGCGCCGTGATCTTGGGCGGGGCATGATCGCCATGCTCCATGCCCTGCATCCGGTCCCGCATCGCCTTCATGTCCATCGTCATGTACATCTTCTGCTCCGCCATCAGCATAGTCATGCTCATCGACTGCCCGTCGAGCAGCATCGCCATGTTGTGCCCTTCCGCAGACATGTCGGTCCTGACCTGCGTACCCTTGATCGACATGGTCATCTCGGTGCTCTTGCCTCCTTCACCGCCCATCTTGTAGGCGACGACGCCCTCGAAACCCTGTGCTGTGAGCGGGCCGGTAAAGAGCGCGGTGCCCAGCGCCAGTCCGGCGAACCGCATCGATCTCCGCATACTGTGACTCCTCGGTGTGGGATGGGTCAGGACCGGGCGGGCCCGGTCCAGTGGCGATCTTCGATCGCCGCGTGCTGTTCGATCACGTCCTGCGCCTTCCGGTAATTGCCCAGCCATTCCTCCTGCCACGCCTTCGGCATGTTCGCCCGGAACCAGGCTGGGGTCAGAATCTCGGCCGACTTTCCCGGGTGCACGGCATCAATGTGCCCCAGAAAGTGGGTCGCGTAGCCCGCATCCATCGTATTGATCACCCGCATCTCGAAGGCCGCCACCCGGTCTTCCAGGATCGGGAGACCAAGCTGCCCCAGGTGATGCGGGACGCTCGCGAGCTTGTCACCATCTCGGCCGCTGGAGAATCCAAGATGGTGGACCAGCTCGAGCTGCCCCTGGTGCAGCAGGTGGATGCAGAATCGACCGCTGTTCCAGATCAACTCGTGGCTCAGGTGCCACTTATGGATGTACACGGAGAGTCGAGGGACGCTGGGGGCGATCGAGGCCCGTACAGCGCTGTCGGAAATCATCCCGTTGCCGCGGCCCTGCCAAGCGGAGGTGATGGCCACAATGGGGGACGCAAACTGGCGCAGCAGCTCGTAGGCGGCATCGGTCTTCATGGACCGAAGTGTAACGCGGCCGACCCAGTCTGCGTATACCGTGACCCAGTGCAACGGTGGGGGGCCGAGGCGTCCCCACCCGCGCAATCACCGAAACTGCCATCCGGCATGAAATAGGTCATCCCACCGGGCCTGGAACCTTGGGCTGGCCGAAGGGTCTGCACCAGGTGGCAGTGCCGTCCAATTTGTCTACCGGGATATGTTCGGTGTAGTTGGTCGCATGTTGTTGATACACAACGATTTGCACTTTCGGTTTTGTTTTCGAGCTGTCATGCCTTATATTGGGCGGTTGTCTGACCGACCCTTCTGAATGAGTGGACGTCCCTAAGCCCAAGGAGGGGCGAGCGTGACCATGCAGCAACGTCGCAAACGGCGCACTGTTCGGCCGGCTCAGATCGCCAAGGCGATCGACGAAGGCCGCGAAAGTCTAGACCTGTACCTCGACGAGATCAGCAAGGTACCGCTGCTGTCTCGCGAGGAAGAGATGGAGCTGGCCCGGAAAGCGTTCCGCGGCAACGTCTTGGCCCAGGAAAAACTGGCTCGCCATAACGTCCGCTTCGTAGTTTCTGTTGCCAAGAAGTTCCAGAATCGGGGGGTGCCCCTCGTCGATCTGATCGGCGAAGGAAACCTTGGCCTGATGACGGCCGCCCGGAAGTTCGACCCGGACCGCGGTGTGAAGTTCATCTCATATGCGGTGTGGTGGATTCGTCAGGCGGTCCAGGCGGCAATCGCCCGGCATGGGCGCCCCGTCCGGGTGCCGCTCAACCGGACCGCGGATCTCTCCCGGCTCGGCCGTACCACGACGCTCCTCAAGGACAAGATGGGCCGTATGCCCACCACCGAGGAGCTCGCCCGCGCCACCGGCCTGACAGTCGAGGCGGTGCGCAGCCTCGGGGCACTGAACACCGAAGCGGTACGACTGGACCATCCCACGCGTGACGGGGACAACAGCGAGCGGATCGAGCGCTTCGCCGCGCTGGATCAGGAAGGCACCGACGCGCCGGCGATCGCCAACAGCCAGACGGCGGACATTGAGGCCGCGCTCGCGACCCTCCCGCCGCGGGATGCCAAGGTGCTGCGGCTGTACTTCGGACTCGATGACGGCAACAGCCGGACGCTCGAGGAGATCGGCCGGATGATGGGCGTGACCCGCGAGCGGATTCGTCAGCTGCGCGACCGGGCGCTCACTCGCCTGCGTGAGGGTGAGCAGGGCCAGAAGCTGAAGGATCTCGTGGCCTGATCCACGCCGGGATCGAATATCGGAAGCGCCCCCCCACTCACCCGAGTGGAGGGGCGCTTCATTTTGCTGCCTGAGTGTTACCGGCCCTTCACCGCGTAGGATCGCAGCACCTTCATGTAGTTGGCCCGTTCGAACGCGGCCGGCTCGGCGCAGGCACGCTGGCTCATGCTCCCCTGCATCAGGCCGATCGAATCGTATTCGTGCGCCTGCATCCACCTGGTGAGATCCGCCAGCACCGTGCGCACATGCTCCGGTCCGTGGCGGAGGACGGCGGAGGCCATCATCGCGACCCGCGCGCCCGCCATCATGCACTTGAGTACGTCGTGCGCGCTGTGCACTCCACCGGTGATCCCGATGTCGGCGCTGGTATGCCCGGAAATGATTGCGGCCCAGCGGAGCCGGAGGCGCAGGGTCACCGGCCCGCTGAGGTCGAGCGCCGGAACGACCTCGAGTTTCTCGAGATCGATGTCCGGCTGATAGAATCGGTTGAAGAGCACCAGTCCACGCGCACCGCAATCGCCGAGCTGCTTCGCCATGTATGCGGGAGCGCTCAGGAATGGCGTCAGCTTCACGGCCACCGGGATCTTCACGCTGGTGACAACCTCCCGAACGAGGTCGAGGTACATCCGCTCGACCTCGGCACCGCTCATCCAGGGATCGGTCGGGACGAAGTAAACGTTCAGCTCGATGGCGTCGGCGCCGGCCTCCTCCATACGATGGGCGTACCTTGTCCAACCGCCGGTCGAGACCCCGTTGAGGCTCGCGATGACCGGGATCTTCAGCGCCTTCTTCGCCTCACTGAGCCGTGCGAGATAGCCATCGGGGCCGAAGTTATAGGCCCGCATGTCGGGGAAGTACGAGGTCGCTTCCGCGTAGCTCTCGGCGCCATGCGAAAGGTAGGTGTCGAGGTCGTGACTCTCGATGCTGATCTGCTCCTCGAACAGCGAAGGCATCACCACGGCGGAGACGCCGGCGGCCTCGAGCCGCAGCAGGTCTTCGACCCGTTCGGTGAGCGGTGAGGAGGACGCCAGGATCGGGTTGGCAAGTGTCAGGCCGAGATAACTGGTCGACAGGTCAGGCATGCGGAGCCTCCTGTGCGGCGGCCGCGCCCCAGTCGGCCGGGGCCTTGGCCATGTATTCGTACCGATGCCAGCGTTCAAGCAGCTCGCGCTCCGCCTGCTCGAGCAGCGCGCGGGCCACGTCGGGATGACTCTGGGCGAGCATCGTGTAGCGGGTCTCGTTGTAGGCATACTTCCGGAGCGGCACCGTCGGCGGCTTGGAGTCGAGCTGGAAGGGGTTCTTCCCCTCTGTAGCGAGGCGGGGGTCATACCGGAAGAGCGGCCAGTGCGCCGACTGGACCGCCAGCTTCTGCTGCTCGAGGCCGTGCACCAGGTCGTAGCCGTGCGCGATGCAGTGACTGTACGCAATGATGAGCGATGGCCCGTCGAAGGCTTCCGCCTCACGGAAAGCCTTGAGTGTGTGGCTGTCATTGCCCCCCATCGCCACCTGCGCCACGTAGACATGGCCGTAGGACATGGCGAAGAGACCGAGGTCCTTCTTCGGGGTTCGCTTTCCACCGGCGGCGAACTTGGCGACGGCGGCGCGAGGGGTGGACTTGGACATCTGCCCCCCGGTGTTCGAGTAGACCTCGGTGTCGAGGACGAGGATGTTCACGTTGCGCCCCGAGGCGAGCACATGGTCGAGCCCCCCGAAGCCGATGTCATAGGCCCAGCCGTCGCCACCGACGATCCAGACGCTGCGGAGGACCAGGGAGTCGGCGACGGCGGCGAGTTCCCGCGCCGCCGGGTCGTCGTGGCCGATGAGGCGCTCTCTCAGCAGCCGCACCCGTTCGCGCTGTGCCGCGATCTCGGCGTCCGTCCGCTGCTCGGCGGCGAGCAGTGCCACCGCGAATGACTCCCCGACAACGGGCGAGAGCTGCGCCAGGAGCGCTTCCGCATGCAGCCGCTGCTGGTCCGCGGCGACCCGCATGCCGAGACCGAACTCGGCGTTATCCTCGAAGAGCGAGTTCGCCCACGCCGGGCCGCGTCCCGCATGGTTGGTGGTCCACGGTGTGGTCGGGAGATTGGCGCCGTAGATCGAGGAGCAGCCGGTCGCGTTGGCGATGAGTGCCCGGTCGCCGAAGAGCTGGCTCAACAGCTTGAGGTATGGCGTTTCCCCACAGCCGGCACAGGCGCCGGAGAACTCGAACAGCGGCTCGAGCAGTTGCACGTCCTTGATGTGGTCGAGCGAGAGGTCGGCGCGCGAGACCTCCGGAAGCGTGCGGAAGAAATCCCAGTTGGCCTGCTCCTGGGCGCGAATCGGTTCGCGCGGCACCATGTTGATCGCCTTGAGCCGGACCTCCCGCTTGTTCTTCACGGGGCAGGCCTCGACGCAGAGGCGGCATCCGGTGCAGTCGTCGGTGGAGACCTGAAGGGTGTACTGCTGCTCGCCGAACTGGCGCCAACGCGCCTTGACCGACGGAAAGCCTTCCCGGGCGCCGGCGAGGGCCGCAGGCTCGTACACGGCAGCGCGGATGACGGCGTGCGGGCAGACGAGCGCGCACTTCGCGCACTGGATGCAGATCTCCGAGTCCCAGGCCGGGACCTCAAGCGCAAGCTCGCGCTTCTCCCACTGGGTCGTGCCGGTGGGCCAGCCGCCGTCGGCGGGGATGGCGGAGACGGCGAGCTGGTCGCCTTCGCCGGCGATGAGGCGTGCGCTCACGAGCTGCACGAACTCGGGCGCGCCGGCGGGCACGGCTCGGCGCATCGCGATCCGGCTGGTGGCGACGGCCGGTACTTCGATCTCATGAAGATTCGCGAGCGCCGCATCCACCGCCGCGAAATTCTTCGCGACGATCACTTCGCCTCGCTTGCCGTAGCTCTTCTCGATGCCCCGCTTGATGGCGCCGATCGCCTCGGGCAGCGGCATCAAGCCGGTGAGGGCGAAGAAGCACACCTGCATCACGGTATTGATCCTGCCGCCGAGGCCCGCCTGCCGCGCGACGGCCGCTGCGTCGATCACGTGCAGCCGGAGCCGGCGGTCGATGACAC
This sequence comes from Gemmatimonadota bacterium, assembly GCA_039930625.1. Classification (GTDB taxonomy): domain Bacteria; phylum Gemmatimonadota; class Gemmatimonadetes; order Gemmatimonadales; family GWC2-71-9; genus JADJOM01. The sequence goes on from JBDTTN010000124.1 coordinate 6,452, forward strand.
GCTGCTGGACCGGGGCGGGAAGATGGTCCCACGTCTCCTCGGCGGCGTAGGGGCTGTTGAGCAGTACGGTCGCGCCCGGCTCCGCGAGCCCCAGCACCTCCATCCGCTCCAGCAGTTGGAAGTGGTGGCAGGCGACGAAGCTGGCGCGGCTGATCAGGTAGCTCGAATGGATCGGATGCGGCCCGAAGCGCAGGTGGGAGATGGTGACCGAGCCGGACTTCTTGGAGTCATAGACGAAGTAGCCCTGCGCGTGGAGGCCGGCTTCCTCACCGATGATCTTGATTGAGTTCTTGTTGCCGCCTATCGTGCCATCGGCGCCGAGGCCGTAGAAGAGGGCGCGCACGGTCTCGGGGCGCTCGGTAGACCAGGACGGGTGGTAGTCGAGGCTCGTGTGCGTCAGATCGTCATGGATGCCGATGGTGAAATGGTTGCGTGGTGCCGGGCTCGCGAGCTGGTCGAAGATCGCCTTCACCATGGCGGGGGTGAATTCCTTGGAGGCAAGCCCGAAGCGTCCGCCGACGATGACCGGAGCAGGTTCGTTCCGCTCCGCGAAGGCAGTGACGACATCCTGGTAGAGCGGCTCGCCGGCGCTGCCTGGCTCCTTGGTGCGATCGAGGACTGCGATGGACCGCACGCTCGCAGGCAGGGCCGCGCAGAGCGTCTCGCTCGGGAACGGCCGGAAGAGGCGGACCTTCAGCAGCCCGACCCGCTGGCCCTCTGCGCGGAGCGCATCG
>JBDTTN010000125.1:0-7150 GCA_039930625.1 Gemmatimonadota bacterium
CCGACCCGCCAAGCCTTGCCGCCTGCCCGGCGGGGAGGCTAATCTCCCCGCCCTCGACCAACCCGGACGACGCCATGAGCGGCATCTCGAATCTCCCTCGCCCGCAGAATGACCCTATCCTCGGCTACGCGCCCGGTTCACCGGAGCGGGCCGCGCTGAAGGCGCAGCTCGCGTCGATGGCCGCCGAGACGGTCGAGATTCCGGTGATCGTGGGCGGGAAGGAAATCCACACCGGGAAGCTGCACGATGTAGTGAGCCCGCATGATCACAAGCGGGTGCTCGCCCGGGTGCACATGGCCGATCAGGCCACGATCGAGTCCGCGGTGCGGGCATCCAAGGTTGCGTGGCGGATGTGGTCGGAGATGCGATTCGAGGATCGGGCGGCTGTCTTCCTGAAGGCGGCGGACCTGCTGGCCGGCCCTTGGCGCATGAAGGTCAACGCGGCAACCATGCTTGGTCAGAGCAAGACGGCCTTCCAGGCCGAGATCGACAGCGCCTGCGAGCTGATCGACTTCTGGCGCTTCAACGTGTATTTCGCCGAGAAGCTCTACCAGGAGCAGCCGTCCTCGTCGCCCGGGATCTGGAACCGGATGGAGCACCGGTCGCTCGAGGGTTTTGTCTACGCAATCACGCCGTTCAACTTTACGGCGATCGGCGGCAATCTGCCGACTGCGCCGACAATGATGGGCAACGTCGCCATCTGGAAGCCGTCCCACACCGCGACGCTCTCCAACTACTACGTGATGAAGGTGCTGGAGGAGGCGGGGCTGCCGCCGGGGGTGATCAACTTTCTCCCGGGCGATTCGATCCAGGTCAGCAACGCGCTCCTCGCCGACCGCGATTTCGCCGGCATCCACTTCACCGGCTCGACTGCGGTGTTTCAGTCGCTCTGGCGTACGATCGCGGAGAACCTGCCCAGGTATGCCGCCTACCCGCGGATCGTCGGAGAGACCGGCGGCAAGGATTTCGTGCTTGCGCACCGGAGTGCCGACGTCGAGGCGCTGTCCGTGGCGCTGGTGCGGGGCGCCTTCGAGTATCAGGGGCAGAAGTGCAGCGCGGCGTCGCGCGCGTACATCCCTGCGAGTCTGTGGCCGAAAGTGAAGCAACAGGTGCTGGCGATGATCGCCGACATCCGCATGGGCGACGTGCGCGACTTCCGGAACTTCATGGGCGCGGTCATCGACAAGCGCGCGTACGACAGGCTGAAGGGGTACTTGGACCGTGCCCGGGGCGACAGCGGCGTCACGATTCACGCCGGTGGCGGGTGCAACGACGAGAGCGGCTACTTCGTGGAACCGACCCTCATTCAGGCTGAAGACCCGCGGTACCGCACGATGTGCGACGAACTGTTCGGGCCGATCCTCACGCTGCATGTCTATCCGGACGCGGCGTGGAGCGAAACCCTGGAGCTGGTCGATTCGACCAGCCCCTACGCGCTCACCGGCGCCGTGTTTGCGCAGGATCGGCGGGCGCTGGCCGAAGCGGACGCCGCGCTCCGTCATGCCGCCGGGAATTTCTACGTGAACGACAAGCCGACGGGCGCGGTGGTGGGGCAGCAGCCGTTTGGCGGTGCGCGCGCCAGCGGCACCAACGACAAGGCGGGCTCGATTCTCAACCTGGTACGCTGGGTGTCGCCCCGGAGCATCAAGGAGAACTTCGTCCCGCCGAAGGACTACCGCTATCCCTTCATGGGAGCAGAATGAAATTGTGAGGCGGCCGCCGCCTCGGCGGCCGCCCACGGGCAGGTTCAGGGAGTCTTGTACACCACGCCATTCTTCATCACAAAGGCGACCCGCTGCAGCTCGGTAATATCCGCCAGCGGGTCGTTGGTGACCGCCACAATGTCCGCGTAGTGTCCCGGCGCTACGGCGCCGAGGTCGTCCTGCTTGTCCAGCAGGCGGGCGGCGATACTGGTCGCGGACCGGATCGCCTGCATCGGCGTCATCCCGTACTTCACCATGTAGTCCAGCTCCTGCGCCTGGTTTTCCGTCCAGGCATAGCCACCGGCATCGGTCCCGTAGGAGATGTACGGCAGCAGCCCGCGCCGCACCGCTTCACCGAACGCCGCCTTCTCGATCTCGACCATCTTCGGCCAGATCCCTCCGCGCCCTTCGGCCACGTAGGCGCCGACGAAGATGGTGGGGCACCAATAGACCTTCTGCTTGATCATTCGATCGATGAGATCGGGAGTGAGCCCGTCGCCATGCTCGATTGTGTTGAAGCCGGCGCGCAATGCGGCGTCGATTCCGTCCCAGCCGATGGCGTGGCCCGCGATCTTGCGACCCAGCCGGTGGGCCTCGTCGGCAAAGGCTTTGAGCTCCTCGTCGGTGTAGTTGGTCCAGCTGTGCAGCTTCCCGTCGGGGCCGATGTTGTAGCGGCGATCGACGTAGACCTTGATCCAGTCGGCTCCGTACTTCACCTGTTCCCGCACCGCGTGGCGGATGTTGTCGACCCCATCGACGATCTGGACGCCCTCCGGCATGCGGAGTTCCCAGGAATAGCCGTTGAGCGGGTACATACCGGTCGGCGCAAAGGCGCGGGTGGCGACGAAGAGCCGTGGGCCGGGAATGATGCCGCGATTGATCGCATTGCGGACATCGACATCGGCATACATCGCTCCCTCGGTCTCGAGGTCGCGCATGGTGGTGAAGCCGTTGAGAAGCGCGGTCCGCGCCGCGACGGTGGCGCGGATGGTACGATAGGGGATCGATTCCTTGAGCAGCTGGTCGTCGTAGTCCGCCGCCGTGATGTCACCCTGCAGGAGAATATGGGTATGGTTGTCGATGAGCCCGGGGAGCACCGTCATGCTGCCCAGGTCGACGATGCGCGCATCGCTCCCGACGGCAGCGATCTCCTGGTACGGGCCAACACGAGTGATGCGCTCACCTTCGATTAGGATCCCCTGATCGGTGCGGACCCGGTCTGATTCGCCATCGATGAGCCGGCCGGCATGCACGAGGGTCCGGCTGACTGGAGCCTGCGCGAGAATTGGAAGCGCCGGAACCAGCGAGATGACGAGGGCGAGCCCGAGTTGGCGGTGACGACCCGACGGTGACATAATGGCGAGGCCTCGGCGAGTGAATGCTGGAGGAGTGAGGGCGAGCCGCGCCCGTGGTTGTAAAGAACCGTCGAGAGATAATTCCTTTTTCATGCCGAATAGCAAGTCACCCCTCCGATCGGCACTCCGGTCTTCGCTGTTGCTGCTTGCGGCGGGCACCGCCTCGGCGCAGGCACCGACGCGGCCGGTTTACCACTCCGCCCAGCTGGACTGCTCGCGCTACCGCCAGCAGGTGCGCAGCACGATCCTGCTCGAGGCAGGGCGAGAGCGCTCCCGCGAGACAACCGGTCGCGACGGCACCCTGGCGGTGCGCGCCAGCGCAGCCGATACGCTGGTCAGGCTCGAGGCCTGGTTCGACACGCTGACCGTCTGGCGCGAAGGGTCGGGGGAGCGGCTGGAGCCGGAGACCGATGGAGTTGTAGGCGGGCGCTTTCGCGGGATGCTGACGCGCGCGGGAGGATTCACCGAATCGGACCGCCCGTTCATTCCCGACGAGATCGCCGAAGTCGCAGAAGTCGGAGATGCGCTGAGCGAACTCTTTCCCCCGCTTCCCCCCATCGGCCTCGCGCCGGGCGCAGCATGGAAGGATCCGCTCGGGATGGTGATCATGCGGATTCCCGACGGGAGCCGGGATGGGAGGCGGGTGGAGCGCTACCGGATCAACCGGAAGCTGGAGCGTGCGGAGTCGCGGCTGCTCCCGGACTCGACCGAGGTCCGGGCCGAGCGGAGCGAGACGGAGACCTCGGTCGTGGAGTGGTCCGGCGAAATGGGGCCGGTGCGGTGGGACCGCGACATCAGCATCCTCGTGACCGTGCCCAGGGGCGGTCCGGTGAAGCAGCCATTCCGGAGCCAGATCGACCAGACGGTAACGGTGGAGCGGCTGGCCGGGAGTTGCTCCGGCGATCCCGGCAGCTAGGCGCCGACGCTGCTGCCGATCTCGCGATACACGTATTCCATCGGGGCCGTCGTCTCGGTCAGCGCCGCTTCGATGAGCTCGTGGCGCGGACTCAGGCTGCAGACCGGGTCGGTATTGGTTGCGTCACCGGTAAGGGCGAACGCCTGACAGCGACAGCCGCCGAAGTCGAGAGCCTTCCGTGGACAGCTGCGACAGGGCTCCTTCATCCACCCGTCGCCCCGGAACGCGTTGAAGATCGGCGACTGCTCCCAGATCCAGCCCAGCGCGTGCGAACGCACATCCACGAATTCGAGATGGGAGATTTGGGTCGCGCCGTGGCACGGCAAGGCCCGGCCGTCTGGCGTCACCAGGATGTAGACGCTGCCCCACCCGCCGTAACAGGGCTTGGGGAACTGCTCGTAGTAGTCGGGCAGCACATAGAGGATCTGCATCCGCCCCTTGTACTTCTTGATCGCCGCCTCGGCGATGCCGCGTGACCGCTCCACCTGTTCCCGGGTCGGCATCAGCGTGTGCCGGTTCTTCTCGGCCCAGCCGTAGTACTGCGTATTCGCCAGTTCCAGACGGTCCGCCCCCAGCTCTGCCGCCATCTCGATGATCTGACCGAGGTGGTCCAGGTTGCCCCGATGCAGGACCACATTCACCGAGAAGGCGAGGTCGAGCGATTTGACCAGCGCGGCCCCCTCGTACTTCTGCCGGCCCAGCTTGATCCCGGCGATCCTGTCGGCATTGGCGGTATCGGTATCCTGGAAGGAGATCTGGATGTGGTCGATTCCCGCCTCCTTGAGCCGCTCCGCCCGCGCACGGGTGAGTCCAAGCGCCGATGTAACCAGCGTCGTGTACAGCCCCTCTCCCCGCGCATGGGCGACGAGCTCTTCGAGGTCCTTGCGGACCAGCGGCTCGCCGCCAGAGAGACCCAGCTGCAGCACGCCGAGGTCACGCGCCTGGGTGAAGACCCGCTTCCAGTCGTCGGTGGATAGCTCTGCCTCTGCCCGCGACATCTGCAGCGGGTTGGAGCAGTAGGGGCAGTGCAGCGGACAGCGGTAGGTGATCTCCGCGAGGAGCGTGGTTGGCTGGTTAGGCATGGCTGGCCGGCTCGGAGGGGGAGGCAATCGCCCAGGCGCCGATGGTTACGAGGTCCCGCTGCACCAGCATGCCGAGATATTCGATGACGTCGAAGGTGACGTCTGTGCCATAGCGAGTGCCGAGAATATTCGAGATTTCGGCGACGGAGCGCTCACCGTCGCAAAGCTCGAGGATTGCCTTGCCGGTCTCGTTCAAGATCATGGCGCCCTCGGGGTACAGCAGCACCGGCCGCTGCCGGACCCGGTCGAAGTCGAGTCGGGCCAGGCGCCAGAGACGCGGGCGGGAGGTCAGGGTAACAGGCATGGGCTCAGGCTGCACGACGCCGCGCCGCGCTAGTCCTTGTATGCGTTGTGAATGAGGTCGATCATCGCCCACAGCATCTCCAGCTTGAATGCGAGCGCCTCGAAGGCCATCCGCTGCGACTCCACCGTAGTGCAGTGCGCCTGGACGATGGCCAGGCCGTGCTTCACGTCGCGCGGCGCCTGCACCAGCCGGCTCTTGAAGTAGTCGAGTCCCTCGGCCGGGATCCAGGGATAGTGGATCGGGAACGACTGAATCCGCTCCTGGTGAATCCGTGGCGCGAACAGCTCGGTCAGCGAGGAGGCGCAGGCCTGGACCCAGGGCTTGGACTTGCAAAACCAGACGTAGGATTCGCAGACCAGCCGGACCGACGGCAGCACATGGCGCTCGTCTTCCATCTCCTCCCGCGGGACACCCAGCGCAATCCCCAGCTGAATCCAGAGTTCGATCCCCCCTTCACCGGGGCGGGTCCCGTCGTGATCCACGATCCGCTGCAGCCACTCACGCCGCACCGCGGGGTCGGGACAGTTGGAGAGAATCGCGCCGTCTTTCCTCGGGACCACGCGTTGATAGGCGAGCCGATTGGCGACCCAGCCCTGGAACTGCCGGCGGGTGAGCTTCCCCTCATACATCAGGCGATGAAAGGGGTGCTGCACGTAATAGGAGCCGTGAAAATTCCTCAGCGCAGCTTCGAGCTCGTCCGGCGTCAGTGGCCGGGTGAGCTCGGGAATTGGAGGCTTGGGCGGCGTCGCGAGTTCGGAGGCGTGCAGCTCGGTTGGAGCGGTCATAGCGAGAACCTCATCCCGTCGTCACCAACCATCATCCCTGCCGCCTCGACGGCGCGGCGCTCCGCGCCGTCTTCGATGAGCATGGGATTGGAGTTGTTGATATGGGTATACACCTTCTCCCTGCAGGGGAGTGTAGCGAGCAGTTTCAGGCTGCCGTCGGCTCCGGCGATCGGAAGGTGATCCATCTGCCGCGCGGTGCGCTCGGAAAGCCCCAGTCGGACCATCTCGTCGTCGGTCCAGAAGGTCCCGTCGAAGAGCAGCAGGTCGGCGCTTGCGAGCCGCGCCAGCATGCGCTCGTCGAGCCCACCACATCCTGGCACAAACGCCATCCTGCCGCCAGTTGTGGCGTCCTCGACCAGCACTCCTATCGTGTGTCCCGGGCTTTCTCGCCGCGCGAACCGCGGCGGATCTCCGGGGACCGCGAACGGCGTAATGGTGAGTCCGGCTGGACCCCCGTCCGCATAGTGCAGCGCCTCGGGTGTGCCGAGCCTGAGCTCGATGACCGTGACCTGAGCGAATGCCGCCGTCACTGGCAGCACGCGCGAATCCTCGGTGAGGACATCGACCACCGCGCGGGTCGCGTAGAGCTGCAGTCTGCGTCCCTCCCGCAACAGCGCGATGCCAAGGGTGTGGTCCAGCTCGGCGTCGGTGGTGATGATGCCCTCGACCGGCACATGTCGCATCCCGACTGGCACGGACGCGGTGAGCGGGCGAAGCTGATCCCGGACATCGGGGGAAGCATTAAGCAGAAACCAGCGGGAGCCATCCGAGGAGATCGCGACGGAGGACTGGCTCCGGGGATGGGCGCGGTGGGGTTCCGAACGCGCGATTCGGCAGGATGGACACCAGCAGTTCCACTGGGGAAACCCGCCGCCGGCGGCGGTACCGAGGAGAATCACCTGCATACAAAAGGAAACGGGGCCCGCGACTTCGCGAGCCCCGTCCGGTTCGACGCGACTTAGAGGGTCGCGACGTACGCGGTGACTTCCATCGTCACAGCGACGA
>JBDTTN010000126.1:0-7116 GCA_039930625.1 Gemmatimonadota bacterium
GCTGACGGAAGAACCGCTGTGATCCGTCGCCGCGGCTGGGGCGCGCCGCGGCCCTGGCAGCTCCTCGCACTCTGTCTGCTGTGCCCGCCCGCACTCTGGGCCACCGGGGGCGATCCCGGCCTGCCTAACTTGCTGCTGACAGTCGCCGCTATGCTCGTGGCCGGCAAGCTCCTGGGAGAAGGGGCCGAGCGGCTCGGGCTCCCTGCGGTACTGGGGGAGTTGACGGCTGGTGTCCTGTTGGGCGCCAGTGTGCTCCATGTAATCCCGGCGACGGGAGCACCCGGCGCCGAGATGATCCAGCTGCTCGCGGAGCTGGGGGTGATCCTGCTCCTGTTCGAGGTGGGGCTGGAGACCGATCTCAAACAACTGCTCAAAGTCGGCCCGGCCGCGCTCTCGGTTGCCGCCGTCGGAGTGGTGGTCCCGTTCGCGCTCGGCTACTTCTATTGGGCTTGGCTGCCGCATCCCGCCACCGCAGACGGCGGCACCATCGGCACCGTCGCCATCTTCGTGGGAGCGACGCTCACGGCCACTTCGGTCGGGATTACCGCCCGGGTGCTGGGCGATCTCGGCAAGATGGAGACGACCGAGGCCAGGATCATCCTCGGCGCGGCGGTGGTCGACGACGTGATCGGTCTGGTCATTCTGAGCGTGGTTGCCGGGATCGCCGCTGGGGGGACCGTGACCATCGTCAGCGTGGGAACAACCTTCGCCGTGGCGATCGGATTCCTCGTCGCGAGCGTCGTGCTGGGCAAGCTCCTGGTACAGCGAGTCGCGGAGCGGGTGATCCGCATGCGGGTCCGCGGGGTTGTGGTGGCGGTGTCGATCGCCTTCGCCCTGGCGCTCGCCGCACTCGCGGCGCTCGTCGGCTCGGCGCGCATCATCGGCGCCTTTGCCGCCGGTCTCATCCTGCGCGGCGCCAAGAATGCCGCGACGGTGGAACATGAGGTCCAGCCGGTGGCCGCCGTGCTGGCCCCGATCTTCTTCGTGAATGTCGGCGCCGCGGCCGACGTTTCGCTGCTGGACCCTAGCCGACCCGGGGCCGGAGCGGTCCTGCTCATCGCCGGCTGCCTCACGCTGATCGCCATCGCCGGAAAACTGGTTGCGGGCTGGGGGGCGCCCTGGGCCAGGTTCCACCGGCTGACCGTCGGAGCCGGCATGGTGCCTCGCGGAGAAGTGGGCCTCATCTTCGCGGATGTCGGGCGACGGGCGGGGCTACTGAGCGAAGCGACCTTTGGCATCGTCCTGCTCATGGTTATGGGAACGACCTTCATCGGCCCTGTCGCCCTGAAGCTCATCTTCTCCCGGGTCCGATCCTGACGTGGATACCTCGCCGAAGATCCGCTCTCATCACGATGCTGCTGCGTGGCGCGAAGGCATCAGCGGCGTCGTGGTGTTCACCAACGGCGTCTTCGATCTGCTGCACCCCGGACACATCGCTCTGCTGGAGGCTGCGCGTGCTGAAGGCGATGCCCTGGTTGTGGGCCTGAACAGCGACGCCTCGGTGCGCCGATTGGGCAAGGGCCCGGGGCGACCAATCAATTCCGTGCTGGCCCGGGCTCGGGTGCTCGCGGCGCTCGAGGCGGTGGACTGCGTGGTGGTTTTCGACGAGGATACTCCGCTCGAGCTGATCCTCGCCCTGGAACCCGATGTGCTGGTGAAGGGCAACGACTACAACCGGGCGAATACCGTGGGCGCCGAGATCGTCGAAGCCCGGGGCGGCCGCGTGAAGCATGTCGAGTTCAAGGATGGCTACTCAACAACCTCAATTGTGGAGCGTATGCGTGCCTCGTCCTGACGGCCGTGCCAACGACCAGCTTCGGCCCGTCGTGCTCGAGCGCAAGGTGAATCCCTATGCCGAAGGATCCTGCCTGATCCGGATGGGCGGCACCCTGGTCCACTGCACCGCATCCGTGGAGCAGGGCGCTCCCGGCTGGAAGAAGGGGAGCGGCGAGGGGTGGGTCACCGCCGAGTACGCCATGCTGCCGCGCGCGACGTCGGAGCGCACCGACCGGGAGCGCCGGGGCCCGGGCGGTCGCACTCAGGAGATCCAGCGGCTGATCGGTCGCTCGCTGCGCGCGGCGATGAAGACGATGGCCTTCGGCGAATGGACCATCAAGATCGACTGCGATGTGCTCACCGCCGACGGCGGTACCCGCACCGCCAGCATCACCGGCGGGTGCGTCGCCCTCGCCGACGCCTGCGTCTGGCTGGCGGAACGCGCCAAGATTCCCAATCCCTTCGGCAATCTGGTTGCCGCGGTGTCGGTCGGCATCATCGAAGGGGAGACTCGGCTCGATCTCGCCTATCTGGAGGACAAGGTCGCCGGGGTGGACGCCAACATCGTGATGGTGCACCCCGACCAGTTCGTCGAAGTGCAGGGCACGGGCGAGCAGGGCACCTTTGCGCGCGGGGACCTCGACCGGATCGTCGGGCTGGCCGAGTCAGGCATCGCTCAGCTGTTCCAGGCGCAGCAGGCGGTCCTGGGGCGGTGAAGCTGCTCTTCGCCACCCGCAGCGCGGGCAAGCAGGTCGAGATCCGCCGGGTACTGGAGGCCGCGGGGCATGAAGTCGTATTCCCCGACGAGGCCGGTGTGCCGGAGTCCACCATCGAGGAGACCCTCGAAGTCTCCGACAGCTTCGAGACCAATGCCCGGATGAAAGCGGAGTATTTCCTGAAGAAGACCGGCCTGCCGACGGTGGCGGACGACTCCGGCCTCGAGGTCTTCTCGCTGGGCGGGCAGCCAGGGGTGCGCTCCAAGCGCTGGGCCAACGCCGGCGGCTCCCCGCAACAGGTGGACGCCGCCAACAACGCCGAGCTGCTGCGGCGGCTGAGTGGCGCGGCGGAGAACCGGCGGCGCGCCCGGTACCGCTGCGTGCTGGTCTTTCTGCGCACCACCAACGGCTTCCCCGAGGTCTACGAGGGGCTCTGCGGTGGCGCCATCCTGGAGCAGCCGCGGGGCACCGGCGGGTTCGGTTACGATCCTCTGTTCCTGAGTGACGAGCTGGGGAAGACCTTCGGTGAGGCGACAGGCGAGGAGAAGGATCGGATCAGCCACCGCGGCCAGGCGCTGGCAAAGCTGATCGAAAAGCTGAAGACCCACCCGTGACCCCAGCCACAGCGTTGATCTTCTGCCCCGCGCTGCTCGTGATCCTCACCGCCTGCGGCGGCGAGCCTCGCGGTGCGTCCGCCCGGTGGAGCGGCTTCAACCCTGGCCCCACGCCGGCGGAGCTGCACCGTGGCGAGATCGTGTTCAACACCTATTGCCTCTCCTGCCATGGTCTGCACGGTACCGGCGAAGGGCTCGGCCCCCCACTGCTCGACACGCTCTACTCACCGGCCCGGCTGGCGGACGATGCCATGCTCACCGCAGTGGAGCGCGGGGTGAGCCAGCGCAACTTTCATTTCGGCGCGATGCCGCCGGTCAAGCGCATGACGCGGACCGACGCCCTCGAAGTGATCGGCTACGTGCGCTGGCTACAGCGACAGGCTGGCGGCGCCGGCTCCCCGTCGTCTACCCCCACCGAGGTTCGCTGATCATGGGTCGCCGCATGACGATCGCCTTTCTGAGCCTGGTCGCGGGGCTCACCGCGCTCTATCTCCACCTCTATAAACTGGGCGTGGTGGGTGATCTGTCGTGCACCTCGGGCGGCTGCGACCGCGCGATGTACAGCACCTGGGGGTGGTTCTTCGGGGTCGATGTGGCGCTTGTGGGAGTCGTCGGCTATTCGCTGCTCCTGATCACCAGCATTCTCAGTCTTCAGGACCGCTGGCGCGATGCCCGGTGGCCAGTGACGACCCTTCTGGTGCTCGCGCTGCTAGGCTTCGGGTTCACGTTGCGGCTCAAGTATGGGGAGTTCATCGTGCTGCGCACCTTCTGTCCCTGGTGCGCGATCTCGGCGGTGAGCATTACGATCATCACGATCCTGGCGGTGATGGAATTCCGGAGGGTGGGGCGGGGCTCGACCGGATGATCGAGGTGAATTAGTCTTCGCGCCGTTGCGGGGTGTGGCGCAGTCCGGTAGCGCGCCTGGTTTGGGACCAGGAGGTCCCGGGTTCGAATCCCGGCGCCCCGATCAGTATTGAGTAGGGATGTGATCTACGAGCGGCCGTGAAGTCCCGGGTTGACCTGCGGCGGTGCAGCCGCCTCGGTCCGCTCGCCGCCGTGCGGCGGCGCCGTCCCTGCGGGCCGGACGCGTCGAATCCCGGCGCCCCGATTATCTCCTTACAGAAGCGGAATCCTCCGATGCGACATCTCTCCTGGGCGATCTCCCGGGCGGCGCTGTCGCTGCTCGCGGCAATGCCGCTCAAGGCCCAGTCCTCGGCGATCGCCGCCCTTCCCGCCGACCGCGTCGCAGACCTCCTCGCCCTCCAGCCCGGCGTCGCATCACTCGAGGACGGAGACCTGAGTATTCGCGGTGCTGGCCGCGATGCGATCGCTGCCTTCCTCGATGGCGTGCCGCTTACCCCGGGCAGGCGGGGAGGCTCGACGGCGCTGCTGGGCGGGAGCTGGTTCGGTGCGACCGGGAGTGGTGCCGCGCTCGGCACCAATTCGTTTGAGGATCTCGGTCTGCTGACCGGCGTTGGCCCGGCCGAGTTCACTGCGGCGCGCGGCGCGGCGATCGGAGTCACCTCACGCGATCCGGGAACAGGGACCAACGGCCGAGTCAGGCTCGGCGGCACGTGGGGCACCGACGCACTCTTCGGCAAGAGCAACGGACTCAACTTCAACCGAGTCACGCTGAACGGAGACGGGCGCTTCGGGCGCTTTGCACTGGGACTCTCCGCGATGCTGGAAGGCCAGGGGAGTGCCCGCCTCGGTCTCGACCAGAACGCTTCGCCAGTCTATCTGGCCAACGGAGTGGACACCACCGTCACGGTGAACGGCCCGGGCGGCGTGACGAACGTCGATGTCCTCCGATTCATCCCCTCGCCCGGGATCCGGACGCCCGTGAGCGCCGTCTCCGACTACACCCTGCTCGCGCGCGGAAGCTATTTCGTCGGCCAGCGTTCCCGGCTGCAGCTCATGCTGCTCGGCAGTCAGCACCAGTTCCGGCAGTTCGACTATCAGAACCTCTACAATCCCCAGCAGCTCGGCGCCGAGCGTGACTGGAGCAGGGCCGTGACGGGGAGCTGGCTCGGTGATCTCTCGCATCGCGATGGATTCACCCTGGGAGCGGACGTCCACCTCTCGTGGCAAACCGACCGGTCCACCTCTGGCCCGCTGACTCAGGCGGGCGAAGCGGGTTCCCGGAATCCCTTCGGCGGCTTCCTGCTCTCCCCGCTCGACTTCCGCTTCGATGCCGGGTCGTTTCCAGTGGACGATGCACTCATCAGGAATTTCAGGACCAACGCCGGACGCCGTTCTCCCTATGATCTCAACAACACAACGCAGTACCAGTTGATCGATCAGTTCAGGAACAACGCGTACGGCCTCGACGGGTTCTCCGAGGCTGGCGGCCCGGTCGGGTTGCTTCGCCTCTCGGAGGAGAACCGCCTCGTCGGCAAGGGCGCGCTCGACGCTCGAATCGGGGCTCGGCACCACCTCCGGGTCGGCGCCGAATGGGTGGGCTACAAGCTCCGCTACTTCTCATCGCAGCTCACTAGTCAGGTATTTGCTGACGCCTACGTCGAGTCGCCAAAGCGGCAGGCGGCATTTGCAGACTACGATCTATCCCTCGGTGCCATCTCCCTGAGTGCGGGCGTGCGCTACGACCGCTTCAGGACCGGCGCCTCGCGGCCTGCCTTTCCGCGCATCTCCACCGCTCCGGGCTTCGATCCTGCGAATCCCGCCGCCGGATTCGTCGCCGACAAGAGTCATGGCCGGGTGAGTCCGACTTTCCGGGCCGAGTTCAAGGCCAGTGCCGGGCTGACGATGCACGGCGGAATCGGATGGGCTGCGCAGCTTCCCGATTTCGGCCAGGCGCTTGCCGGCATCAACACCGACCTGAGTACCACCACCACGGTTCAGGTGTTCGGCACCGATCTCGGCTTCGAACGTCGGACCCTCGGCGAGTTGGGCGCGCGCGTGACGGTGGATGATCGCACGGCGGTCGACGCCTCGGTGTGGGCCCGGTCGGACCACGGCGTCGTCAAAGTGAGGCTTCGTCAGGAGTTCGATCCCCTCGCGCTGCAGCAGCGGGATGTCTTTCGCTACGTGAATGGGTCGGACCGGTCCGGAAAGGGACTGGACCTCCGCATCTCCCGAAGCTTTGGCGCTCACGGGCAGGGATTGTTCGGCTACAGCTATGCCGACGCATCCCTGACAGGAGTCTCGAATGGCCTGCTCGCGCCACAGGACATTCCCCTCCCCGACTCTCGGCCACATACTCTGGTCGCTGCACTTCTCTATGAGAGCGGCCCGGCCGCGACGTGGCTCGGAGGCTTCCTGCGCAACACCGGGCTCTACAGCTCCTTGCGGGTGGCAACCGGCAGCGCGTACACCGCATGTCCCGTCAGCAACCCGTTCGATAACGGCACCCTCTCGGGCGAATCGTGCAGCGGCGCCATTACCGGCAACCTCAATGGCTTTCGCCTGCCGATGCTGAAAGTGCTGGACCTCAAGCTCACCAGGAGCTTTCCGATCGGGGGCACCACCATCACGGCGTTCGCGGACGCCCGCAATCTGCTCAACTGGCGCAACGTCACGCGGGTCTTCGCGCAGACCGGGACCACTGCGAATGCGGCGGAGCGCACAATCAACCGTCTCGGCGATGCGCAGAGCCTTGCCGCGGAGGCGGCCCAGAACGGGCGGCTGCAGGCGGACAGCACCATCGACCTGACTTTCGGGGGAGTGCAAGACCCGCGCACCGGATGTGCGGGCTGGCAGTCATCGAGTGGGGTCGATGCCACTCCGAATTGCGTCTATCTGATCCACGCCGAGGAGCGATTCGGCAATGCGGATCATCTCTTTACCCGAGCAGAACAGACCCGGGCCTCTGATGCCCTCTACCGCGTGGCGCGCGGACTGCAGAACTTCACCAGTCCTGGCCGCCGGGTCCGCATCGGCATGGAGGTGCGCTTCTGATCGCTACTTCATCCACGTCGCCGCCTGATACCTGGCCGGATCAAAGAGCCCGTCGGGCAGGACTACATCGGCCCTGGCATCGGCGTACTCCT
>JBDTTN010000127.1:0-7116 GCA_039930625.1 Gemmatimonadota bacterium
TCGCCTGGGAACGAACCAGGATAACCCGCTGCTCGCTCGGGCGGGTTCGCGGCGCAAACGTCACAAAGACCGCGGGCACAGAAGGGACTGAATCAGGTGCCAGAAGGTCCGCCCGGGGTGCATAGGCCAGCCCGATAATTTCGGGAAACGTGCTGGCCACCTCACGGGCCGCGGCCGCCAGCATAAGGCTATCCCTCCGCAGCCGGTCCGCTGCAATGGAATCCCGTGTCATCGAACTCGCCGAAGCGGCGCGGAGGATCTGCAGCTGCACCTCGCCCCGAAAACGGCGAAGCTCCTCGGCTGAAACGCCGCTTTGCACCAGTTCCAGGCGCATGCCATCCAGCCGATAGCGGGGTAGTGTGGCTTGCAATGACTCCACTGCGGCCCCCTCGATTGGCCGGCCCGCGATGTAAATCTTGAGGACCTCAGGTCCTTCGCCGTGATGGTGCTCCCACTGCGGCACCGCCCGGTCGGGCGCCTCGACCTCGCGCTCCACAAAGGTGGTGATCCGCCGCAGCTCTCTCACTCCCCGGGCGACGTCGTACAGAAAATACGCGCTCGGAAGCGCGGCGACGACCGTCACGATGGCGACCAGGCGCCGCTCCCGCCGCCTCGCCTCGGCCGTCGCCTCATCATGGTGGGGAAAGCGGAGCAACCGCACCATCAGGAAGGTCGAGAGGGCGATGAACACCGCATTGAGCCCATAGAGGTAAAGCGCGCTGAAGAAGTACGGCCAGTGGCCCGTGGCCAGGCCGAAACCCGCGGTGCAGAGCGGGGGCATCAACGCTGTCGCGATCGCGACCCCAGGGATTGCCAGGCTCGGCTGTTTGCGGGAGCCGGCCACGATCCCGGCGATTCCGCCGAAGAACGCGACACCGACATCCAGAAGGGTCGGCCGGGTGCGGGCGAGGAGCTCCGTCGTCGGGCTGGCCAGAGGCGAGAGCAGGAAATACACTGCGCTCACCGTCAGCACCAGAACCGTGGCCAACCCCAGCTCTCGAAGCGATCCCTGGATCAGCGCCCGATCGGTGACACCAAGTCCGAGTCCAACCCCGAGAATCGGGCCCATCAGCGGCGAGATGAGCATGGCCCCAATCACCACGGCCGCAGAACCCACGTCGAGGCCGATGCTGGCGAGTACCGCCGAGGCCCCGAGCATCCAGAGGTTTTCCGGGCTCAACGCGGCACCCGCGGAGATTCGTTGCACGGTGCCCCGCGCATCGGTTTCCGCGTGCAATGCGAGTCGTTGCTTCAGGCTACCGATGAGACTCATCGCGATTGCTCGAGCATGGCATCTCGGGTAGGTGGCGAAGAGTGACGATACGCTCCTGACCTGCACACGGCAACAAGGTGGAGCCGGTCAACGGTGTCGAATGAAGGCCTTCGCCGCAAGAGCGGCAAGGCGAGCTCTGGGCCGATCTCCGGTGCCATCTGGTGATCGCCGAAGCGGCCTGACAGGTCATCGGCGTCACGGCCGCGGCATGGCCTGCCAACCATGCCCGTAGAGTGCGGCATGACCTGCGGCCGGCACCCCTCGCGTGCCGCGACGCACCGCGATAAGATCACGCTCATGCGACTGTCCCTGCGATTCATCGTCCCGTTGCTGCTGACGCTCGCGGCGGTCGCGTACGCGATACTGCCCCTGGTCGACCGGCTGACGGTACGCTGGTTCGTACGGGATCTCGATATTCGCGCCAATCTGATCGTGAACACCGTCCAGGAACCGTTGGAGGATCTGATCCGGACGGGCAATCGGCCCAGGATGCTCCAATTCTTCACCCGGATCACCCAGGACGAGCGGATCTACGCGATCGGGTACTGTGCCTCGCCGCTGGACCGCCCGCTGGCCACGCCCACGCTGCCGCCCACCCTGGGCTGCGGCGACCTGGACCAGTTCTCCGGTCCATCGGGGCACGTGCTGGAGAGTCCCAATGGCCCGCTGCTCGTGTCGGTGCGACCGCTGGCAACGGATAGCGCGCCCGACGGGAGACTGGTGCTGATGCATGACATGAGTTTCGTCGAGCGCCGCAGCGAAGAGACCCGGCAGTATCTCTTCTACTTCTTCATCGGACTCGGCGCGACGGTCTCGCTGATCACCGTGGTCATCGCGCAGTTGAGTTGGCGCGGCTGGGAGCAAGGGGTGCGGGCGCTGCTACGGGGCGAGGGGCTCCTGCGGCCCGCGAGCCAGTCCCACCTGCCGGAGTTCCGGCCCATCGCCAGAGATCTCCAGGCCCTGATCCGCGACATCGAAGCCGAACACCGGGCCCGCAATGATGACCAGCTCGCCTGGACGCCGGAGACGCTGCGGGGCCTCCTGCACGGCGAACTGCGCGGCCAGGAAGTGATCGTGGTGTCCAATCGCGAGCCCTACATCCATGTCCGCGAGGGCGGCGCCATCGTCGTGCAGCGGCCCGCCAGCGGCCTGGTGACGGCCATTGAACCGATCATGCGCGCCTGCTCCGGCAGCTGGATCGCCCATGGCAGCGGCTCGGCCGATCGGGAGGTGGTGGATGCCCACGATCGAGTCGGCGTGCCCCTGGACCATCCGGCGTACCACATCCGCCGGGTCTGGCTCACCCCGGAGGAAGAAGCCGGGTACTACTACGGCTTCGCGAACGAAGGGCTCTGGCCACTCTGTCATATCGCGCACGTCCGTCCGACCTTTCGCACCTCCGACTGGGAACAGTACCGGAAGGTCAACCGGCACTTTGCGCGGGCCGTCGCGGAGGAAGCGAAATCCGCCGATCCCATCGTACTGGTCCAGGACTATCACTTTGCTCTGCTGCCCCGGATGATCCGGGAGCTTCTGCCGGACGCCACGATCGTGACGTTCTGGCACATTCCGTGGCCCAATCCGGAGGCCTTCGCGATCTGCCCCTGGCGAGAGGAGCTGCTTGACGGCCTGCTGGGCAGCAGCATCCTGGGGTTTCATACCCAGTTTCATTGCAACAACTTCGTGGACACGGTGGATCGACTTCTCGAGGCGCGGGCCGACCGGGAGACCTTCACCGTCACGTACCGGGGCGCGCCGACCGCGGTAAAACGCTACCCGATCTCGATTGAATGGCCCCCATCCCCGGGCCTCGTGGCCAAGCCTGTGGAGCAATGCCGCCTGGAGGTACGCCAGCGTCATGGTCTGCCGGCCACCCACCTGATCGGCGCGGGCGTCGATCGGCTGGACTACACCAAGGGCATTGAGGAACGGCTCCGCGCGGTGGAACGACTGCTGGAGATGCAGCCGGAGTGGGTCGGCAAGTTCACCTTCATCCAGATCGCCGCTCCGACCCGCGCCAGCATCGAGGAGTATCAGCACTACGAAACCCGGGTGCGCGCCCTGGTCGACCGCATCAACGGCCGCTTCGCCCACGCCGAGCATCCGCCGATCATCTTGAAGGCGGCTCACCACGAGCCTGAGCAGGTCTATGAGTACTATCGCGCCTCGGAGTTGTGCTTCGTCAGCAGCCTGCACGATGGGATGAACCTGGTGGCCAAGGAGTTCGTGGCCTCGCGCGACGACGAGCGCGGCGTGCTGCTGCTGAGCCAGTTCACCGGCGCGGCGCGCGAACTGCCGGAGGCGATCATCGTGAATCCCTACGACACCGACCAGTGCGCCACGGCCCTGCACATGGCGCTCTCGATGCCCGAGGGGGAGCAGCGCGCCCGCATGCGCCTCATGCGCGGATTGATCCAGGAGTTCAACGTCTATCGCTGGGCCGGACGCATGCTCATCGACGCGGCCGGCATGCGCAGCCGCAGCCGCCTGTTGCAGCGCAGCGCCGTTCCCGACCGAACCCGCAGCTCGAGCGAGTACCAGCTCGACGCCGGACGCTGATCACATGACTGCTGGCGGCTTGGCAGCGGCGTGGCTCAATGGGGAGTGAGTAGCACCACACCCTTCACGATCTGGTGTGCTGTCGCCGTGTTGAGGCCCTGCTCAGGGCCGATATCCCGAACATGGTCGCGATGCTGAAGCGTGCCCTCGGAGGCAACCCGTCCTGAACCGCCGGCCCAGCACCGGATGACGCCGTCAGGGCCGCGTCGTCGGTCGGTGGCGGCCCGAGGGGACCGCAGGATTTCGAATCGCTGCTCGCAGGGACGCTGAGCCGAGGACGGGGCAGGGACGCATGGCCCCGGATGGCGCCGTGCGGGCAACGCGGGAGATTCGTGGTTAGGCCACTTGCCGGTGTTGCCTACCGCGGTTATACCCTGGTATGAAAACAGCGATCTCCCTTCCCGACGAGTTGTTCCAATCCGCTGACGCCCTCGCGGAGCGGCTCGGTATTTCCCGGAGCCAGCTCTTTGCCACCGCGTTGGCTGAGTACCTGGCCAAGCACCAAACCCGGAAGCTGACTGACCGGCTCAACGCCGTCTACAAGAGCGGACCCAGTCGATTGGAGCCGGCCCTGCGACGGATTCAGGCGCGCTCCGTCGGTCCGGATTCGTGGTAGTCGAGCGCAGGGGCATCTGGTGGGCGGATCTCGCCGGCCCGAGGGGCTCCGAACCGGGTTTTCGCCGACCGCTCCTTGTCGTTCAGGCCGACTCCTTCAACCGGAGCCGCATCCAGACGATTCTCGCTGTCGTTCTCACATCCAACCTGCGTCTCGTTGAGGCTCCGGGGAATGTGCTCGTCCCGTCGCGGACCTCTGGCTTGCCGAAGGATGCCGCGGTCAACGTCTCGCAGATTGTTGCTGTGGATCGTGACTATCTTCTTGAGCCCGTAGGCAGGCTAGACACCAAGACCATGCGACAGGCCGAGGATGGTCTCCGGCTGGTGCTCCACCTCTAACGTGCACACAAGCCGTCTCTCCGGCGCATGAACCTGGCAACGCGCGGCCGGCCAGGCCGTAGCTTCTAGATCACCATGCCGCGCCTTGCACCTTATGCGCAGACGTCAGGCCGCAGAAGCGAGGCTACCCTCCCATCACCGCACCTCAGAGGTTTCCATGAAGCGCGTCACCGGCATCGGCGGAATCTTCTTCAAGGCCAAGGATGCGCCTGCCCTGCAGGCCTGGTACAAGCGGCATCTCGGCATCGATGTCCAGGCGTGGGGCGGTGCCGCGTTCGACTGGACCGACGCGGATGGCAAGCCCACCGGCGGAACCACCGCCTGGTCCATCAGCCCGGAGGGAAGCGACTATTTCGCTCCAAGCACGGCCCCGTTCATGGTCAACTACCGCGTCGAAGACCTTCACGCGCTCGTCGCGGCGCTCAAGGAGGAAGGCTGCAACGTTCTCGACAAGGTCGATGACTCCGAGTATGGCAAGTTTGCCTGGGTCATCGATCCCGAGGGCAACAAGGTCGAGCTGTGGCAGCCGCCGCTCGGCGGCTGACGCTGACGTCATCCGCCGGGCTCGGCAGACCATCACTTCGAAGAACGGCATCCGACGATTCCCTCGCCGCCTGACGCAAATGCCCCCCTGGCGGCCGCCCTGGCCGATCGCTACCGCATCGAGCACGAGCTCGGGCGCGGCGGCATGGCCACGGTCTATCTCGCCCGCGACCTCAAGCACGACCGGCCCGTCGCACTGAAGGTGCTGCGCCCCGAGCTGGCGGCCTCGCTCGGACCGGAGCGCTTCCTCCTCGAGATCCGGATCGCCGCCCGGCTGCAGCATCCGCACATCCTTCCCGTGCACGACTCGGGAGAGGATGCGGGCCGCCTGTGGTATACGATGCCGTTCGTGGATGGCCCATCGCTCCGGCAACGGCTGGCGCGGGAGAGCCAGCTGCCGCTCGACCAGGCGCTCAGGATCGCTACGCAGGTGCTGAGTGCTTTGAGCTACGCCCATGCGCACGGCGTCATTCACCGCGACATCAAGCCCGAGAACATCCTGCTGGTCGGTGACGAGGCGGTCGTAGCGGACTTCGGGGTGGCGCGGGCCATCACCGCCGCCGGCGAGGACCGGCTGACCGAGACCGGACTCGCTGTCGGGACTCCCGCCTACATGAGTCCGGAGCAGGCCAGTGCCACCAGAGAGCTGGACGGACGGAGCGACCAGTACGCACTCGGGTGCGTGCTGTATGAGATGCTCGCCGGCCAGCCGCCGTTCCAGGGGGCCACGGCCCAGCAGCTGCTCGCGCGCCACGCGCTGGATCCGGTGCCGCCCCTCCAGACCGTGCGTGCCACGGTGCCGCAAGTGGTGGAGCACAGTCTGATCCGGGCGCTCGCCAAGGTCCCGGCCGACCGCTTCCCCACGGCCGCCGCCTTTGCCGATGCGCTGGCGACACCACGCGGGACGGCCGTCGCCTCCGCGCCGGCGGCTCCGCGCACCCGCGGACGCCGCATGATCGCGCTTGCGACCGCGGGGCTCGCGCTCATTGTTGCGGGCTACCTCTGGTGGCCGAGGCCGCATGCGGCGCTCGACCCGAAGCTGGTCGCGGTCGTCCCGTTCCGCGTGAAGGGAGCGGTGCCGGCGCTGGGCTACCTGCGCGAGGGCATGATCGACCTGGTCGCCGCCCGGCTGACCGACGAGGGCGGGGCGCGGGCAACCGACCCGGGTTCCGTCATGGCTGCCTGGCGCCGCGCCGTGGGCTCCGGGCCGGACGACCTGCCGGAGGGCGACGCGCTCGGGCTGGCGCGCCGCCTCGGCGCCGGCCAGCTCCTGCTCGGCGGCGTCGTGGGCACGACGGATCACCTGACCCTCAACGCCTCGCTGCTCTCGGTCGCAGACGGAAAGGCCCGGGTGGAGGCGAAGGTCGAAGGGGTGGCGGACAGTCTGCCCCAGCTGGTGGACCGGCTGATCGCCCAGCTCATTACCGAGGAGGCCGGTGCACCGCGCGGGCTTGCCGGCCTCGTCAATCGCCCTCTGCCCGCGCTTCGGCTCTACCTCGAGGCGCAGGCGGCGTATCGCCGCGCCGACTACCCCGACGCGGTCACCCGACTCAGTCAGGCACTCGAGCTGGATTCGACGTTCGCGATCGCTGGCCTCAGGCTCGCGAGCGCCGCGGGATGGACCACGGCACCCGGCATGGGCCGGCGGGGACTGGAGCGGGCGTGGGAGAGTCGCGACCGGCTGAGCCAGCCTGACAGGGCACTGCTGCTGGCCGAGGTGGGTCCGGATCATCCGGCGGTCTCTCCGCTGACGGAGCATCTGGCCTGGTGGGAGCGCGCCGTGGATC